>JAFMIZ010000126.1 GCA_017853715.1 Pedosphaera sp. | reverse complement strand
CTTGCGCCCGCTCGCTCGGGCCCTTGGCCTTTTGCCGCTGGCAAACTCCTATTTTTGCCCCCCGAGCGAAAATAGTCAGTGGATCAGCTTTTCAGTTTTTGGCTTTTGGTTTTGCGCAGCGCGCGGAGTTGGGTCGAGGCGAGGGATTCGCAGGCGGCGCGGAGCCGGCAGTAGAGATAACCGAGAAGACCGGCGAGGGAGCCGAAACGGAAGCGGGAGTTGAGAAGAACCGGAAGCCGCAGAGCGTCGATAAGGGAGACTGCCCCTTGGTGACGAGGGGAGGAGAGAGACCGAAGCCCGAACCGGCTGAAGCTGGAACTACGAACGCAGGACGCGCTCGCGGAGGAAGAGGGCAGGATTGCCATGGTAGATGCCGGATGGGGCGAGGTCTTTGGCAGCGATTGAGCCAGCGGTGAGAACGGCCCCCTGCCCCACGGTCACACCAGGACCGACGAAGGAACTCGCTCCCACCCAACTTCCCTGCTCCACGCGGATAGGTTTGGTGATCAGGTCAAAGGTGGGGGATGTGTAATCGTGATTGCCGGTGCAGAGGAAAGCGCGCTGGGAGATGCAGACGTTTGCGGCGATGGTGACGGGCGCGAGATTGAGGATGAACACCTCCTCGCCGAGCCAAACGTGGTCACCCCATTCAAGCCGCCACGGCAGCCAGATGTTCAGCGCGAACGGATGACCGCGCCCTGCCCGATTCGGACGCCGAACAGGCGAAGCAACGTGACGCACAACGCCGAGGGCCAGGGGCAAGGCGAGAGGAAGAAGACGGCCCGCACCAGCACCCAGAGCGCTTCCTTGAAGCGCGAAGCGCCGCGGTCAAAGCTGGAATTGTTGAAGCGGTTCAGGTCCATGGGGCTTTGGGAAAGTGAAAGGTGGAAAGGTTACAGGTGTGAACGTGACAAGTGGCAGGTGACAGGTGTGAAGGTGGGGCGGGGCTATGAACGCAAGTGGTTTGCAAAGGCGGCAATTCGCCGGGACAAGACTTCTGCCGATCGCCGTAATTGTCCGGCCTGATCTGCCTTCATATAACCCAAATCCTCGCCTGCATGGAGAAGGCTGCGAACCTCGCCACACGATCCTTTGGCCAGATCAAGGAAGTGAGCAAAATCCTTCCGGGTTCTCCGTTCAAATCCTTCCGCTATGTTGTTCATGACCGACAAAGCGGCCGGCTGGATCTGGTCGCGGAACGACAAGTCCCGACAACGTGCCATTCCCTCGTACACTGCTTTGACCTGCACTCGGGCCGCCTGCCAGATCTCCAAATCCTCAAACCGTTCAGCTAACGCCATACTTTTTCCTTCCCCCCTGTCACCTTTGCACCCGTCACCTGTCACTTCCGTCCCTCTCCCTCCGCCCCTCGCACCTTCCCACCCGCCACGCCTCGTGCGACCAATGTTAAATGTTAAGATCTGACGCCAAGTCTCCGGATGGCAGCGAATTACGGCTTGCGAATCAGTAAACGACCAGCCGCACGTTCCTCCTGCAGAAATTCGTATGGCAGCCGGATACGCAACCCGTAAAACTGTTCACCCAGCAATCCGATAAAATCCTCCCGGTCCAAAGTCAGCAGCACCTGCGACCAAGCCAATGCCGTGAACAAAATGGGGCGGTCCTTGCTCACCTCGAATACCACCGGACGATTCAGGGCAACCACATCATCCACCAGGCTGATTTGCGGGCGCAAGCGAGCCCAGACGCCTGTGGTAGTGTCGGGGAATTTGACTAGATTCTTCGTGGTCTCGCGGACCGCGTAGGGGCTGGTCACGAGTTTCCAGCCCATTTGAGGAGCAAGATGAAACAACGCCCGTGACGCTCCTTGGGCAGACCCACAAGCAGCGAGGAGCACACTGGTATCGAGAAAGAGTCTCACTCGCCGGACAGGAAACGCCGATAGCCCGCCTCATCATCGGCAATCCAACGATCCAATTGCTCGCGACTAAACTCCCGTGGAGGTGGCAATTCGCCAGCGGCGGCGCGCAAACGGGTCGCCAGGAACAAAAACAGTTCCTGTTTCTCCTCTGCGGGCAACGCCTCGGCGGCCGCTTCGATTTCAGCAAGCGTGCTCATGCGGCGGAACACTAGCACACCATCCGTGCAGCAGACAAGCTGCGCGAAGACAGGCGCGAAGCGCCACGGACGAAGTTTGAATTGTTGAAGCGGGAGAGATCCACGGAGACTGTTTTACACGAATTTCACGAATTCACACGAATGGGTTTAGCCGCAAAGCGTACGAAACACAATTGAGTTCACTTTAGTTGAACGCAGGCTGGTTTTTGGGCCTTCCCAAGCACCCACTTATAAACGCTCAACATGTCGGCAGCAATTTTGGGCCATCTGTATTTTTGTTCCACCAACGCTCTTCCGCGCCGGCCCATTTCAATTCTAATCTCATCTGAGCGGCTGGTGGCCTCGCGCAGGGCGGCGGCCAAAGGCTCGACGCCGATATCAACCCACCAACCACACCGGTGTGATTCCAGGTCGGACCACGGAGTTCCCTTCGTCGTGATGACGGGGAGTCCAGCCGCCAATGCCTCTGCCGCAGCAATGCCAAAATTCTCTGTATAGCTGGGCAACACAAACAAATCCGCATCATTGTATGCGGCTGTCTTGGCGGCGCCTGCAAGTTCTCCGGTAAACTCCACGGCGGAATGCAGCCCGGCTTTACAAATCTCGGCCTCGACTTCGGACCGATGCCCGGCTTCATCTGGCCCCACTATCTTGAGCTTCCAACCCGCGGGTTGAACCCGGCCCCATGCCTGAACCAGCATGGGCAGGCCCTTTACGGGATAGATCCTTCCAACAAACAGCGCGACCCGCCGGCCAAAGCCTCGTGGCATCGGCTGTTGCTTTTTGGGGATAGAGACACCCCATGGAATCATCGCTGCTGGCGAGCCAAGCCCAAGTGATCTGAACTGTGCTCTTTCACGCTCCGAGGTACTGTGGAGAACGGAAGCACGGTTGAGCAATCTGCGTTGATACAACATCCATGCCAGCCTCTTCTTAAACCATTTATGAGAGAGCGCCCAGGGCTCCAACATACCATGCGGGCTAACCACACAAGCAATACCACGCTTGCGCCAATATATGAACCTGCTTGCCAATGCGGGCGACCAGATTCCGTGGAAGTGGACCACGTCAGGAGATTGCGGCATGACGGCTTCTGAGGAACGGGCAATCCGAACCTCACTTGACCGCATATGAGCTGCCAGCTCGCGCGTTGCGGCTTCGATTCCGCCAAGCCGCTTCAGGGCAGGGAGTTCTTCGAACAAAACATCCATGATGCGAGATGGTCCGGCAGCGAGGGCAACCAACGGGCACCCGCCTCAAGAGGCAGCCAGAACCTTCCCATAAAGATTTGCATACTGCATCGCCACGGCCGACGCGGAATACTGCTGCACGTTCTTGAACCCCGCAGCAACCAGATTCTCGCGAAGACCGGCATCGTTTAGCAATCGCAGGAGTCCAGCACGGATAGCTTCAACGCTCAACGGATCAACCAGCAAGGCGCCTCCACCAGCCACTTCCCGCATCGGCGACAAGTCGGAAGTGAGCACCGGACGCCCCACCGCCTGCCCCTCAATGATGGGCATCCCAAAACCTTCATAGGTGGAGGGAAACGCCACCAAGTCGCAGCCTGAATAAAGAGCGATCACTTCTTGCCTGTTGAGGTTGGAGTGCTGCTCAAAAGCAAGGCCTTCACCCAGAAGCAATCCATGCTGTGCGGGACTAAGTTTGCCAAGAACGACCAGGTGCACCGAAAGTCCAGCGCACGCCTTCGCCATGCGGGGGAGGTTCTTGTTCTCCGTTGTTCCCACAAACAGCAGGCGGGGTTTGCCCACAGGCCAAGACTTCGTCACAGCTGTGAATTCAGGCCCCACGCAATCGGGGATGACATGCACCTTGGTGGAATTAATCCGGCACAGCGCCAGCAACCGCGCCTTGGTGAACTCGGAAATGACGGTGACACGGCTCGCGCGCAGACAGGGCAAATAAAGCCAGAGCCACCAAAACAGAATGCGCTTGAGCCCGTGCGCCTCTTCGATGAATCGCAGATCATGAATCGTTAGAACGACTGGTTTCCTCCAAACAGCGAGAATCGCGTAATGGATGTCACCGGTTTGGTGAATAACATCACAGTCCTTCAGGGACTGAAACCAAAGCAAGTTTGCCAAAAGCGACCGCAGGTTGGCGCGACCGCATGGCGCAGTTGCCACTGCAACATCGACCAAGGCCGGAAAAGCCTTGGCGACACAGTCGAACAGGCATTCTATACTCCAGAACCGCCCCGGACTTCGGTAGGCCAAAATGACTTTGATTGCCTTCATTCAAAGGGCTTCAAGAGGTGTTGATGGCGACCACTCTGGCAAGCCAGGGGTCCGCCACTGCGGTCACATCAGGGCTGAGAAAGATTATTGGGGGCCGGAGCACGGGTGCTTCGCCGCCGGCGCCGAACAGTCTTATTAGGAAACAAAGCCTGGCGAAAGGCGGGGAAGGCGAGGCAAACCATCATCATCACCACGCTCGCCTTGGCGGACCAGTTGACGACCCCCACAATGTCGTCCTCCGCTTTCACGGCAACAAAGCAGACATAAGCAAGGACCGCCCACCACAGGGGTGAAACGAAGGCGCGGTGGCAGACAGCCCGGAACAGGAGGGAAAAGCCGAGGCAATACAAACCACAACCAAGAATGCCACCCCAATAGCCAAAGTTGGCATACATCTCGCCAGCATAGCCAAGATTCATGCTGGTGCCCTCCTCTAATTCAACTCCCGCAAACCTCTCCATGTTCAGAACCCCCCCGGTAATCACCTTGTTTGGGGAAAATACGCGCGGAACCATGGCGGAAATGAAGGTGTCCCTGATGGTTTCGCCCCGGGCATAGGGTACAACAGCGGGCACGTGTTGCATCACGCGGTTCACAATCCATCCCTGATTATAGCGAGCACAGGTCTCCCCAAGAAAAACTCTGTCCAGGTCCAATGTGAGAGTTTTTCGAATGCTTTCCAGCATGTAGGAGGACCACAGCGTGGTTTTTTCCAATTTGGAAAACGTGGTCCGTCCTACTTCATCGCCAAGCCATGTCTGGCCGCGCAACTCCCACTTGGAGGCTTGTAAGGCTGGCAGCAAGAGCAGACCAACCAGAGAGGCAATGATCATGGCCCGCCACGAAACGCCAAACACAAACGCCCAAATGGCAAACGCCCAGAAACCAAAGAGGATCATGCCATGAAACGTGCCCTTGTCGGTGGAAATCAGCAATTGGGCGATGGCGACGAAGGCCAGACGCCAGCCCCATCCCGGAGCTCGCAATACCATCCGGCCAAAGACGCCCACATAGCGCAGGTTGGCGATTAAAATGAAGAAGAAGGCGAAATTTGTTTCTTGAGCGAACTTTGCCGCCAGCATTCCAAGAAACCCCAAAATTAGCAGGGCATCCAACGCAAAAAGTAATCTTGGCGTTGGCGGACTCGTCAACCGCCGGACAGGAAGCCTCAGCTTGATCAAACCCAGCCCCCAGCCCGCCGCACAGGCCAACAAAACCAAAGTGGCGAAGGGCAAATAGATGGGCAATTCTCTCCCAATGACGTAGAGAGGGGCATCTGTTGGCCAATAGGCAGAAGCGGCGGCGGCCAAAACGTATTGCAAGGCGGCGATGAGCAGGAAGATATGCGGAAATGGGACTATGAAACGCGACGCGCACTGGAGGTGAACGAGCGTCACTCCAACCAAAACCAGCGCCGCTGCCACCCAAGGCGAAGTGTGGTGATATAAAGGCCAGCCAGCTAAAGCCAGGGCCAGACCCACCGCTAACGCAATTAACCACTGCTGTCCGGTGAGCAACAAGAACAACGGCTCAGCCCACCCAGATGATGGCGCCCCGGGCATTCTTCGGCGGGATAAATTAGGGCTTGTGGGCGATAAGTTTCTCATGCTGAACAGATATGATCCAAAAGCTTATTGAGCCTGTTCTGATAGCTGTACCCTCCACCGAGACAACGCTTTAAACCACGAGCTGCGACCTGAAGTCGTTCTTCCGGATGTTCAAGATAGTACCGGACTTTGCGGATCAATTCATCATCATTGGAAAAGAACTCTGCCTCCTTGCCTTCAATAAACAACGCCTGATGTTCCACCGTGCGTTCCGCCAGCATGAAGGCCCCGCAGGCAGGAATTTCAATGGTGCGGGTGGTCTGTAAATCCCGATTGCACTTCCGAAGAAAGCAAAGATTGATATCAAAAGCACAAATAGCTTTGGCATACTCATCTCCCCACAACGGGCGATTCTCCAGA
>JAFMIZ010000035.1 GCA_017853715.1 Pedosphaera sp. | reverse complement strand
AGCACCTCGATGAAGCGGCTCATGTGGGTGCCCTTGAATTGCTTCGGCAGGTCCACAAACATCCCGATGGTCGCCACGGTGCTCTGATGCTCCCGCGTTTTGTCGCGCACCTCGATGGGGAAACGCAGACCGCGCACCCCGACTTTATCTATGTGCAGTTTGCGATGGTCGGGCTCACTCTGCTTGTCGTGCAGGCGGACTTTGGGTGATTTGGCTGGCTTGGCCATGTGCGCAGAACCTAGCAGGCCTGGGGCAATTTGCAAAAAGTGAAAGCAAGAGGGTTTGCGATAAGCGGGGGCTGAAATGAACACGCGCGAACGGAATCCCCGCGCTCCTCACACCGTCATGATTTCCTTCTCTTTGTGTTCGAGATGCGAGTCAATCTTGCCGATGTATTGATCGGTCAGCTTCTGCAATTCCTTTTCCGCGTGCTTCTCCTCATCCTCGGGAATCGAGCCGGCCGCCTTCTCCTTCTTCAAAGCATCCATCGCGTCGCGGCGCACGTGACGGATCGCGACACGCCCCTCCTCAGCAAGGCGTTTGGTCAGTTTAACAAATTCCTCGCGGCGCTCCTGCGACAACTCCGGCAGCACCAACCGGATCAACTTACCCTGAATCGTCGGGTTCATACCGATGTTGGCCTTCTGGATAGCCTTCTCGATGGGGTGCAGCGAACCGACGTCCCAAGGCTGGATGACAAGCATGCGCGGTTCGGGCGTACTGATGTTCGCCAGTTCACGGATGCGCATCATGGAGCCGTACACTTCGGCTTGGATGTTCTCCACGAGCGCGGGAGAAGCCTTGCCGGTGCGGACGGCGGCGAATTCACGCACCACCACTTCCTCCGACTTCATCATCTTGTCTTCCGCTTCCAACAAAATCTCATCGCTAGGCATAAGTGGGGCGGACGCTAGCAGAAACGGTTAGAAGTGTATAGCGACATCTGGCACCGTGCGATTTCTGATCTTAATCCTATTTCGGCTTGCGTGTTCCGTTACCCAAGTGGCATTTGCCAATGAACCTGAAGATAGGGCGCGTCACTCCGTGCGCGCCGTCGCGGGACAGCGGCGTTCTTTGCAACGTTTGGGGCGCGCGAGGACAACGCGCCCTACCCGCTGCGGGTTCACGGAATCAATGCGCATTCATTTTAAAACGAAGTTCTCCACCAATCAGCTCCGGAGGTGCGCAAGATAATAGCCCACGGCGCGAGCCGTGGGTGCAAACGTAAAAAAGATGAGCCCCAGCGGGGCGAAAGAACCCTGTGGCCCTAGTGAACTCCCGCGCGATAGAAATACGGTCCACCATTCGTGGCCGAGAGGTCATTGAAAGTCTTCACCCCGTCACGCCCGGGATGTTGGTGGCAATTGTCTGGAACGTCGGTGCTGTGCCCAAATCTCCGCCACGCTCCAGCCAGTAGCTGCGACTGGACACACTGTCCCACGACACATTCAACCCGACGGGCGCATTGGTCACCGTGGCTATACGCAATGCCGAGGCCGCATTCGTGGGAACCGTGCCCGACCGCCACTCCTGCCAGTTGTCCATCCCCTCGTTGTCCGTGTCGGCAAAATCTGCCGAACCATCGGTGGGCAGCCCATACTGCTGCGCCCACGCATAAGACAACGCCGAACTCGGCGACTGAAACTCATACGCCCCCATGTCCACCGTGCCACCCGCGATGCGCGGGTTGCCATCCAAGTCGGTGCTGCTGGTCACGTAGGCGTTGTTGCCCGCGTTGATGGAGGGGGAGTTGGATTGGAGGCGCAGGTCAGCCCAGCCATTCGTGTTCGCGAAACCCGGCGCATTGGTGATGTTCCCAATCCCGGCAGCCGCCGGGGTGGTGCAGCAATACCCAAGTGTGCTGGAGGCATAGTTCGCTCCCGCCCCGCCAATGTTGTAATACGAAACGCAATTCGTCAGGGCCGACAAGTAGGCTCCAGAACCGGCGTTGGCAGTATTTGCCACAATCGTTGAGTTGAATAAGCTGCTGGCGAACGCCCCGCCACCAGCACCCGCCGCCTGGTTGGCAATGAACGCGGAGCTGAAAACTGAATTGGAAGCCACGCCGCCACCTTGATACGCCACATTGGAAATCACCCTGGAGTTATAGAGCGTTCCAGAAAACACTCCGGCTCCGAAGTGATGAGCCACGTTGCCGGAGATGACGCAGTTAGAGACGGTGGCGGTTGCTGATTCGCACCATACTCCACCACCACACCGCTCCTTTACTGCATCGCCGAGTGCACGGGTGGCACCAGTGTTGAGTGAGAAACCGGTCAGCGCCGCCCCGTTGGTGAGATAAACACAGCGAATCGCAGCATCGCCAAACTTGAGACCACCCAGCTGATTGCCTTGAATAGTGGTAGCTAGCGGCCCATTGACACTGGCCACGGTGATGGCTTTGTCCACCACTACGCGGTTGGTCATGGCCCCGAACACAACCCGCCCGCCGGTCGCATACACCCCATTCGTCACCAGCACCGTGTCGCCGTCCTCGCGGCATCCACGGCATCCTGAATGTTCGTCGCGGCGGCCAGCCAGTTGGTGTAAGGCGGCGTCGGGCTGGGGTTGTTCAGGTTGACATAGTGCGTGTCGGCATTGGCGGCAATGGCCAGCGCGACTATCCCGATTGTGAGTGGTGAAATCCCCGATTCATATCCTTGGTTCTCGGGCTGTTTTACCAGCCCAGCCGAACGCGGCGAGCCAGGAGTTTATGGAGATTGGCCACCGAATCTCGCGCCAGCGTCTGGAGTGCGTGCGTCTTCAGCGCCGCTGTTCCAACTTCAGATGACATTAAACCATCTCAGGGTAATCCACGATCAGGCCCATACCGAAAGCGGTGCTGGAATACACCGCAGTCCAAACGCTTCGCGGCTTACGAAACCATCCTTCTGACTCAAGTGTCTGGACTCAGGGCGCTCATTCTACGCCCCCTAAATTCCCAATCGTTTGTGCCGATTCGGAGATCGCGATTCACCAGCCCAGTTCCTCCCGCAAACGCTTCTCCGCCTCCTCGTTGGTCAGGCCGTGACGCGCGCGCAACACGGAGACGCCCACCACCGGCGGATACGCCTGATCCGCTTTCATGCGCGGCTCGACGTATTCGAAAACTTCAAACAACAGCCTGTTCGCGGCGACGTAATCCAGATTCGCCAGTCGCGAGATGTAACGCGTGGCGCGGTCAATGAGCTTCAGGTTGCTCGGCACCACCCAGATCATGGTGTTGCCCATCACGCGGCCCAAGCGGACCATCGTGCAGGTGGAGAGCGCGTTCAGCAGCATCTTGAGGCCGACGCGCATCACCCCGTCCAGCAGCAAGTCTGTCTTGGGCGCGGGCACCAGCACGGCGGCGCATTGCGGATTCCACTGCGCCACAAACTCCCCCATTTCGCGACAGGAGGTTTCGCTGCCCACGAAGATCAGGCCTGTCCGTGCGCCAGACTTCACCGCCTCCTCCAGTTGCACGCGTTGAAACCCATCCGGCGCGAAGAATGATCCTTTTTCGGACTCCACCACCAATGCCACCGCGCAGTCTCCCCGCCCCAACGGACGATTCGGCAAGCCATCCAGCCCGATGCGAAAGCGCATCAACTCGCTGTAACCGATCTTGCCTATGATCTCAACGGTGCGGGCGAACCTGTCGTCGGGCACCAGGCCGCGCACGTCGTCCGCCCTCCAATCCACGCAACGCGGCGTGCGTTTGCAGATGCGTTCCCACGCGGTCGGCGAATCAGCATGCGGCACGAAGAGGAACGCCCACGATTCGCTGGCCGTGGTGTCGTCGAATTTGCGGAACGGGGGTGTGCAATATGTGGGTGAGCGCTCGGTGGTGTCGGTCAGCATGTCGATCCCCACACGGTCGGCGTAGTAATTGTTCCTGTGGCCGGAGCGGTAAACAGATTCCTCCAGTTCCACGAGCCTGGCGAGTTGAGCGAGAACGGCCGGTGATTTCAGCGTCGCGTGCAACTCGTTCAGCGCGGCGAGAAAAGTTGCCGGGAGGGCCAACGTCCCTGAAGGCTTGTTGCCAGCAGATGTTGAGGAGGCGGCCGGCAAGGATGCTGGAGCGCCCAGTTCCCGCACGACCATTTCCATCACCGTCACCATCACGGCGAGCTGGATGCTGGTCGCTTGCATGCGCGTGGAGCCAGTGATGGCCATCGGCCCAGTGGTCAGATTGATCTTCTCGATGCGTGCATCCTGGATCACTTCACGACTGCGTTGCACGTGCTGGCACAGGATGCCATCGGGATTGTTGTAGATGAAATAAACCTTTGCGCCCACTTCGACGCCCCTCCAGGCCGTGCCAATCACGAAGGACGTCTCCCCCCCTTCGGTGATCGCAAACACAACATCTTTCGAGCACACGCCAAGGTCAGCGATTTGCTTTTTGCCGAAGGCAGTGAAGTCCTCAAAGCCCTCCACAGCTTTGATCAACGCGAAGTCGCCCCCCGCCATCACGGGGAAGGCGCGATCCTCCCAATCACTGGCTCGCGTTCCGTGTTCCGTGTCCCGTGTTTCAAGTTGTTGCCAATGATGGCGCCAGATGGAGGCAAGTTGAATGCTGAGGCGTCCCGTGGAGCCGCAGCCGGTGAAGAAGATTCGCCCGCCATTACGCAAGGCCTGCACGACAGTCGCGGCCATCTGCGTGACGCGTCCACCGGCGACGAACTCGGCGTACTTGCGCAGCACATCATCATCCACATCGAACAACTGATTCAGTCCCGCCGCCGTGTCGTTCCGCGCGATGTCGCTCAAGTTGGCCGAGGTCGGATGAGAGGATTCGGTAACCAACGCGCCAAGTTTGAATTGATCGGCGATGCTTAAAAAATCAGCGGACCGTTGGTCAGAGGTGGCACTCATGGTGGAGGGAGGATGCCACAAACAAAAACCGGAAGCCAGTTTCCCGGCTTCCGGTCCTCGAGATCCGATTTGATCAGAACGACCAGTTCACGAAGGGGAACACCTTGGCGAGCTTGTTCGGGAATTCATCAAACCAGCCGTTGTTCATGGCGATGTTGGCAAAGCCGATTTGCACGCCATTGAGGTTGTCGGTGTAGTTGACCAGACCCCATTGGAGACCGTTCATGTTCTTGGCGTAGTTGACATAACCGGACTGCAGGCCGACGAATGAGCCCTGGGTGTAGTTGACGGCGGCGCCTTGCCAGCCGGTGAAGTCGCCCTTGCAGTAGTTGAAGAACGACCATTGAACTCCGGTGTAGTTCTCCGCGTAGTTCACCAAGCCCCAGCTAAAGCCGCCACTGTCGCCAGTGCTGCCGTTGACGAAGCCGAGCGTCAGGCTGTGCTGCGGATTTTCGCCCCAGATGTTGAGCGAGACGCCACGGATGGCGGTGTCCTTGGAGTGGAGGGCAATGTCCGGGGTGAGCGAGAGCTGGAGGAATGCTTCGCCACTGCTGCTGGTCGTGGCTTCCGCCGCGTCAGCCGCCTTGATCTGGGTTGCCAAAGCAACCATCGCTACGAGTAACAATGTTTTTTTCATAGTAGTCAGTTATAGGGAACGGACGATTTAAGCCACGCCAGTGGTGAAATGGCAACCGGAAACTGTGCCAGCGATTGGCTTCAGGGGAGCGGTTCACCTCGCGCCGCCACGAACAAGCGATACCATTCCTCGCGGTCCAGTTGAATGTCCGCCGCCTTGGCCGTCTCGCGGATTCGGTCCGGGTTGGCCGTGCCGATGATGGGCATGATGCCGCTCGGATGGCGCATCAACCAAGCCAGTGCAATCACCGTGCGACTCACGCCTCGCGCCGAAGCGATTTCGTCCAGCACCGGCAACAACGTCTCCAGCTTGTAGGCGCGCTGGGCCGGCAACAGTTTCGCGGCACCGTCACCCATCAAGCCGCCTGCCAGCGGACTCCACGCCAGCGGGGTCATGCGTTCGGCCATGCACTGATCCAGGGAGCCATCGGTGAACGGTGCCAGACGAGCAAGACTGATCTCCAATTGGTGCGTGACGATGGGTTGGCGGCAGACCTTCAGCAGGGCCGCGATGAAACCCGGGCGGAAGTTGCTCAAGCCGAAGAAGCGGGCCTTGCCAGATTCATGCAGCCGATCAAATGCGCTGGCAATTTCCTCGGGGTCGCCGAGAAAGTCTTCCCGATGAATCATGTAAAGATCCACACAGTCCAGTTGTAACCTTTGGAGCGAAGCCTCGCAGGCAGCCATCAAGTATTCAGCCGAGGAATCATAGCGATGCGGCGAGCCGGGATTCGGCTCACCGGGACGACGAATCCCCCCCTTGGTTGCGATGACCACGCGCTCGCGCATGGCCGGCAATTCCCTTAACGCCTGCCCCAAGATGCGTTCGCAGACGCCACCTGTGTAAATGTCGGCGTTATCAAACAAGGTGTAACCGGCATCGTAAGCCGTATGAATTGCCCGCCGTCCGGCGGCTTCGATGTCCGCGGTCACCTCGGTCGGATTCCACGTTCGGGCAATACGCCAACAACCGTAGGCCAGCGCACCGCATTTCAATCCACTGGCGCCAAGTTCAACCGTTCTCATTTCCAAAACTGTAGGTTAGGACGTCAGGAGTCTCCAATTGAAAATGTCCGCCAGACTTGTCAACCGCCCAACCGTTCCGCCAGCATCTGCGCGTGGGCGATATCAACCAGGACGACCTCAGCATCCCGCTCTGCGTGGACCTTGATGGCACGTTGCTGAACACGGACATGCTCTGGGAATCCCTCAAGGACGTGGCCCGCAAGCGGCCTTGGTGCGCGCTGCTGGTCCCATTCTGGTTGATGCAGGGCCGCGCCCATTTGAAGCAGCGGGTTGCTGCGCTCGCGAGTGTGGATGTCACCGCCCTGCCCTTTCACCGTGGATTTCTCGAATTCCTAAAAAAGGAAAAGGCGCGCGGACGGAAGCTGATCCTCGCCACCGCCTCGGACCAAGCCATTGCTGACCAAATCGCGGCGCGCTTTGGTCTCTTCGATCAAGTGCTGGCCAGCAACGGCCAGCGCAACTTGCGCGGGCATTCAAAAGTTGCCGTGCTCAAAGAGCGCTTCGGCGAGAAGGGATTCGATTACGCGGGCAACTCACACGTGGATCTCCAAGTCTGGCCCGCGACGCGGCGTGCCATCGTGGTGAACGGTTCAGAGGAATTGGTCGCACAAGCCCGGGCAGTGAGCGCTGTGTCGCACATTTTCCCGGAGGAAGCGGGCAACCCTTGCAAGGCACCGTGGTAGTCAGCGCGCTACCGGCACCCGCCCGATGAAGTTTGCCCCCATCCTGCCCAGCAATTGTTGCAGGGCATCAGCCATCTGGCTGTTTGAACCTTTCGCACCCAACTCGACGCAGCCTTCGCAAACCGTTCGGGCTGATCGGGGGCGGGACTGCATTTAGGATAGAGGACGAGCCGAACACCCTGAACAGGGAGGTAGCGGCTGGTTTTCTGTGAATTGAAGGGGTCTTGGAATTCATGGGCGGTCACGGTGTGCCTGGGCGCGCCGCTTTGCCCAGGATAGGCACTCACCCGTTCCCCGAGCTGCACGGCGACAACAGGAAGCTCAACCTTCTCCGAACTCTCGTCCATGGAGCAGCCCATGACTTAACTTGCGGTCAGCGGTGTCTCCGCCTGGAGACCAGCGGCACCGGGCAAAGCGGTCGGCACCCCTTTCAACTCCACGTCCTCCGGCTGCGGACTTGGTTGCGCTGCCAGAGTGATGTTGCGTTGAAGTTCCGGCGGGGCATTTTCCCGAATCCGCGAAGTGAGCATCATGGAACGCGAAGCGCAACCGGCAACGAGGAGTAAACCGACCAGAGCACCCACCCCGACCCCAACCCTGAGTGTCGTTGTTTGCACGAGGCGGAGTTCAAGTTGAGGCGCCGGGAAAGCCATCGCCCAGCGGTAATCCAGCAGCGCCGGCAGGCCGCCCTCGAAACACACCTGCCATTTCTTGCCGGGGCGATCTCCCGTGGATTTAAAACCCGGAGCGAAAGAGTCGCCCGTCGTCTGGTAAAACAAGTTGAATGCGTAAAGCATCAAGCGGCCCGCCCACAAATCGGGATACACGGAGGCTGCATAGTCGACGGCCAGCCTGACCTTGGCGTCCAGAGCTGGGAGCAGTGTTCGCTCAAGCGCGAGCCGCGTGGAACTTGGCTGATAGATCGTCCCTGGAAGAAGAATCCCCACGTGAAAGTTGTGGAACGGAACCTCGCCCTGCCATTCGCCTTCGTTCCGACCGACGAGGAGGCCAGCACATAATCACGATGCTCCGGCAGCGGCTTCGGCGCCGTGAACCGTCTCAGAAAAGCGATCATGCCTGCATGAGCCGCTTGACCCGTTCCATTCTCAGTGCAGGATCGGATGCCCGTGCTTCTGGCGCATCAGTTCGGCATCCAGGTCGAGGTAAAAGTCCAGACGGCGTTGAGTTTCCGGCTCGTCAATGTGCCGCGCCATGATGAGGTACGTGGCATAGTGGTTGCCCTCGGACTCCACCAGCCCTGCATAGAACTTGGACAAAGCCGGTTCAATATGCTCAAGCGCCGCCGCGAGCACCTGGAACTTCTCACAACTGCGACCCTCGATCAGCGCCGCACAGATGAGATGATCGATCGCCTGGTGCCGGCTGCCGTTGCGCACGGAGCGCATCAGCCCGCCAATCCACGGACTGGGATGCGTATTGTGAAACGAAATCCCGCGCTCGCGCAACAGCCCGAGCACGAGTTCAAAATGCTGCAGTTCCTCGATGGCAATCGCATTCAACTCATGCACGCGGTCATGAAGGTCAGGATACTTCTCCAGATTGAGCGCGGAGGTGGCGGCTTTGCGTTCCAGCTGGGCATGGTCCACCAGCACTTCGGGCAGGTTCGCCAGCATGCGTGGCAACCAGCCGGCAGGAATCTTTTCGCGGAAGAGGAGCATAAACCTCCAACGAGCCAACTCGTCAGCCGCGGTAGCCCTCCATCGCCGCCAACATTTCCTTCACGGCTTGCGTCATGCCCACGGTGATGGCCCGGCTCACGATGCTGTGACCGATGTTCAATTCCACCAAGTGCGGCACGCGATGCAGCATGGCAAGGTTCTCGCAGTTCAACCCATGCCCGGCGTTGACTTGCAGGCCGAGCCCATGCGCCTGTCTGGCTGAAGCAATCAATCGGTTCAATTCCGTCTCACCCTTCTCAGGGTCGGAAAAATGCTCCGCGAATGAGCCCGTGTGCAGTTCGATGAATTGTGCGCCGCACTGGGCGGACGCTTCAACCTGCGCCGGATCCGGCGCGATGAACAAACTCACCTCTATGCCCGCATCCCTCATGCGCTGCGTGGTCGTCGTCAGCCCGGCCAAGCTGCCCACAACATCCAACCCACCCTCGGTGGTCACCTCCTGCCGTCGCTCCGGCACCAGGCAAACAATGTCAGGCTTCAGTTTCAGCGCGACCTCAACGATCTCCGGCGCATTGGCCATCTCCAGGTTAAAGCGCGTGCGAATCATCTCGCGGAGTTTCCACACATCGCGGTCCTGAATGTGCCGCCGATCCTCGCGCAGATGCGCTGTGATGCCATGCGCCCCGGCAGCCTCGCATTGCAGGGCCGCAGCAACCGGGTCCGGCCCGCCCACCACGAGCCCACGATAGCGCGCCTCGCGAACGGTTGCCACGTGGTCAATGTTGACGCCTAGTTTCAGCATGAGGGCGTCTGTCTGCCACAGCAGGCCACGGTTAGCAAACGAAACAATTGAGTTTGCCCCAGCGGACGATTCTCCAGATGGTATGCACCGTGCGCCGCCTCTGGTTGTACATCAAATACTGGCTCCCGCCGCTGCTCTGGATGTCCCTGATCTTCCTTGGCTCGGCGGACCGCGCGTCCGTCAACCGCTCCTCGCGGATTCTTGAACCCCTCTTCCGGTGGCTGTTCCCCGAGATGTCCGACGCGGGCATCGGCACCTGCATCCTCATCGTCCGCAAATGCGCCCACCTGACTGAATACGCGTTCTTTGCGATCCTGATCTGGCGTGCGCTGCGCCAACACCCACCTGGCGACCATCGCCCTTGGAGTTGGCGCGAACCGAAGTGGGCGCTCCTGATCGTCTTCGCGTATGCCTGCCTGGACGAACTGCACCAGACTTTCGTGCCCGGGCGCCAAGGTGCTATCCAGGATGTGCTGCTGGACACGCTCGGTGGTGCGTTCGGCCTGGTGTTGCTGTGGCGGATGGGCAAGCTTTTCAAGCGCTGGTAGAACCGCTCACCAGTCCACCGCCGCTTCATGCTGGAAGTGGGAAACCCATTCCCGCGCCGCCTGACGTTCCGGGCGTGAGCCTCCGCGCAATTCAAAACGGCCGTCGCCCCGCTTGAGCAAATGCGCCTCACCGAAGCTGACCACCACACGCCCACTGCGCCGGGCAAACCGATTCAAGAGGAATTTCAATTTCATACGTGCGGAGCATGCCGCGTGGGGTGGGACAATTACGGGGCTGGCACCAAAATAGTGAAAAGGTCCTTTAAACCGTGTTATCAGACCGCTTGCATTCGCACGCGGCCCACGTGGCCTCGTTGACTTGTCGCGCCGCGCTCCTTAGGTTGGACGTGATGAAGTTGCTGCAAGAGTCCTTGATGGAGTTGATCCGTCGCACCTCCGCTGAAATACCCGACGACGTCCACCGCGCCACCCTTGCCGCGCTTGAAGCCGAGAAGAAAGGCACCATCGCGGAGTCGGCGATGAAGATCATCGAGCAGAACATCCAGCTCGCGAAGAAGAAGTCGCAGCCCATTTGTCAGGACACTGGCAGCGTCATCTTCTACGTGGATTGCCCCGTTGGGTTTGACCAAATCACTTTTGAGGAAGCCGCGCGCAAGGCGGTGGTGGAAGCGACGAAGAAAGGTTTTCTCCGCCAGAACTCCGTGGATTCCATCACCGGCAAGAACGACGGCACCAATCTCGGCCCCGGCGCGCCCACCGTGCATTGCCACCAGCATCGCTCCCCCGAGGCCAGCGTGCGCCTGATGCTCAAAGGCGGCGGCTGTGAAAACGTCGGCGCACAATACTCATTGCCCAACGAAAAGATCAAAGCGAACCGCGACCTTGACGGCTGCCGCAAAGCGATTCTCGACGCTGTGCTTCAAGCCCAAGGCAAGGGTTGCGGCCCCGGCATCCTCGGCGTGTGCATCGGCGGCGACCGCGCCACGGGCTACGAACAATCCAAGGTGCAACTGCTCCGCAAGATTGACGACGCCAACCCAAGCACCGAACTCGACAAGCTGGAGAAGGACATCGTTGAAACCGCCAACAAGCTCGGCATCGGCCCCATGGGTTTCGGCGGCAAGACCACATTGCTCGGTTGCAAGATCGGGGTGCTGAACCGGGTGCCCGCTTCGTATTTCGTGAGCATCAGCTACATGTGCTGGGCGTATCGGCGCCAGGGTGTGGTGCTGAACGGCGAAGGCGGCATCAGCAACTGGCTGTATTAACCCCAACCATTTCAAGCACGATGACCAAACTGACCACCCCCATTTCCGAGGCCACCATTCGCTCGCTGAAAGTAGGCGACGAGGTGCTGATCACCGGCACTCTTTTCACCGGACGCGATGCCGTTCACAAGTACCTGCACGAGGGCGGGAAACTGCCTGCGAACGTGAACCTTGCCGACGGTGTGCTCTATCATTGCGGCCCCGTGGTCATCAAAGACGAGCAAGGCCAATGGAGATGCGTCGCTGCGGGCCCGACCACCTCCATTCGCGAGGAGCCCTACCAGTGGCAAGTCATCCGCGACTTCAAGTTACGCGGGGTGATCGGCAAGGGTGGCATGGGCCAGAAGACCGCCGATGCCTGCAAGGAACACGGCTGCGTGTACCTCCACGCGATTGGGGGCGCAGCGCAGGTGCTCGCCGAATGTGTCACCGAGGTCAGAGGCGTTTACATGATGGAAGAATTCGGCGCACCTGAAGCCATCTGGGAATTCGAGGTGAAAGATTTCCCCGCCGTTGTCACGATTGATTCTCATGGCGGCTCGCTGCACAAAGACGTCATGGCCGCCAGCCAAGCTGAGCTGGCCAAACACCTGCAGGCACCTGCCCCTCTCACCACCCAGGGGGAGAGGGACGGAGCGAGGGCAGCCGAGTGAATCCGTGCCGATCCGTGGCTGCGTTTCTGGCAGCTTACGTGGTGAACGCGAGCACCTTCGGCTTCACCAAGCGCTCAAAGTCATCGTAGTTCATCCGCAGGATCTCCACGTGTGACCCGGCATTGAAGGCGATCTCCTGGCTCAGCGCCAGTTCCTCCGACGCATACACCTCCATCCCATAAAGATTGCCGAAGGGCGGCATCGCGCCGACCTCGCAATCCGGGAATCGCGACTTGAAGTCCGCTTCGGCAGCGAACTTCACATCATCGCACCCGGTCAGTTCGCGAAGGTCATGCAACACCACCTTGCGAGTCGCGGGCAGCACACACATGGCCAGCTTCCGGCCCAGTTCGATGATGACCACCTTGGCCAGCTCAGCTCCCGGCATGTGCACCGACTGGGCAACTTCCTGCGCCGTGTAAGCCGGCGAGTGGATGATGCTCACGTATTTGATCCCGTTGGTGTCCAGGAAGTGTTTCAATGTTTTGACTGGCATAACGCACTCCTTCCTATTTTGGGTTGCTGCAACGTAAGCCTCCCCCACGGGGATGCAAGTGGCACCCGGATTGCCCGCGCTAATCCCTCCTGTTAGCCTGCCGACATGCCGGACATTGTGCTCAGCACGCTCAACGCGAAATACATCCATGCCGCGTTTGGGTTGCGTTATCTGTTCGCCAACCTGGGCGAATTACAGCCGCGCGCCGTCATCGCTGAGTTCGACATCAATCAGCGTCCGCTTGAAATCGCCGAAGCGCTGCTCGCCAGGAATCCGCGCATCATCGGGCTGGGTGTTTACATTTGGAACGTCACCCAATCCACCGAGCTGGTGGCCGCCCTCAAACGCATCCGCCCCGACGTGACCATCGTCCTCGGCGGACCAGAAGTGAGTTACGAGACGGAACAGCAGGCCATTGTTCAGCTGGCCGATCACGTCATCACCGGCGAGGCAGATCTGGAATTTGCGAGGGTGTGTCGGCTGCTCTTGGAGCGCCGAACTCCTGTTCGGCCCGGGCAGAATCCCAAAGCCGAACTCGCCGATGCAGAGATCGGCGCTCTGCCCCCCAAAATCATCCCCGCTCCCCTGCCCGACTTCGCCCAGCTCAAGCTGCCCTACGAATTCTACACCGCCACCGACATCGCCCATCGCGTGCTCTACGTGGAGGCGTCACGCGGCTGTCCGTTCTCGTGCGAGTTCTGCCTGTCGTCGCTCGATATTCCTGTTCGCCAGGCTGCGCTGGCTGAATTCCTCGCCGCCATGAAGCGGCTGCTGGACCGCGGCGCAACGCAGCTTAAGTTCGTGGATCGCACATTCAATCTTAGCGTGCCCGCCAGCCGTGCCATCCTCGAATTCTGCCTCGCCCACTGGCAACCCGGACGATTCTTCCACTTCGAGATGGTGCCCGATCGTTTGCCGGAGGCGTTGCGCGAGGTCATCGCCAAGTTCCCGCCCGGCGCGCTGCAATTTGAAGTCGGCGTGCAAACCTTCGACGAGCCCACGGCCGCCCGCATCAGCCGCCGACAAAATTACGCGCGGCTGGAGGAGAATTTTCTCTGGTTGCGAGCCAGCACGGGCGTTCACATCCATGCCGATTTGATCGCGGGATTGCCGGGCGAATCCCTGGAACAGTTCGGCGCAGGCTTCGACCGCCTTATTGCACTCCGACCGCAGGAGATTCAGGTCGGGATTCTCAAACGCCTGCGCGGAACACCCATTGTCCGTCACGACGCAGAGTGGGCAATGACCTACAATCCCCATCCGCCCTACGAGATTCTCCAAAGCAGACACCTCGACTTTGCCACCATGCAACGCCTGCGACGCTTCGCGCGTTACTGGGACTTGGTCGGCAATAGCGGCAACTTCGTCGAAACGGTCGGTTTGATCTGGAGCGGCAGCACCTCGCCCTTCCACTCGTTCCTGCGCTGGTCGGACTGGTTGTTTGGCCACGCCGGACGCACCGATGGCATCGCACTGGCCCGGTTGGCGGAACTGATGTTCCGCTTTCTCACCGAGCAACTCGAACTCAGCCAAACTTCGGTCGCCGAAACCTTGTGGCGCGACTACCAACGCGGCGGTCGCCCTGACCAGCCCGAGTTCCTGCGGCCATACCTGACGCATTTGCCTGGCCCAAAACGCTCTGCCAGGGCTATGCAAACAGCCCAGAAACGTCAGGCCCGGCACCTGGCTTGATTCGTGTTTCGCGGCTTGAACTGAAAGCGCGGAAGGCTATCTTTGGCGCGCATGAAATTCGTAATGGCAATGCTGACGTTTGGGACCATGGCCTTCATCCTTGGCTGGGGCATCGTCACCTTGGCGCAACCCGACGGCAAACCCTGGCTGCTGGTGACGGGCATCCTCGGCTACCTCGTGCTATTCTGGCGTGTCGGTTGCGCCGAGGAACATTGATTTGCCACTTCACCCATCCCCTCTCTCGCCCCGCCATCCGCGGGGCTTTTGTTTTGTGGCGTTCAAGATGGAACCTCTTGACGTGACTCAGTTTTTTCAGACCACGTGAAGTGTTAGTCTGGGCCGAAGAGAGGATGAGACCAACACTTCACACGGCCCGGAACAACTGAGTCACGTCAGGGGAAGGAGCAACCGGCAACCTGAAGGGCTGATTCCGGGTTGCGCTTTGGCCAATATGCTCCACTTTCCCAGCCATATGAAAACCGACATGACCGTTTTTGAGGCCATTGAACAACGCCGCGCCATCAAGCACTACGACCCGGCACATCGCATGACCGACGCGGAGACGCGTCAATTGCTCGAACTGGCGATGAAGACACCGACGGCGTTCAACATCCAGCACTGGCGGTTTGTGGTGGTGAGCGACCCGGCATTGCGGCAGCAGATCCGGGCAGTGGCTTGGGACCAAGCGCAGGTCACCGATGCGTCGTTGCTGGTGATCCTCTGCGCGGACTTCAAGGCGTGGAAAAAAAATCCCGACCGTTACTGGCAGAAGGCACCGCAGCCGGTGCAGGATTTTTTGGTGCCCGCCATCGGTCAGTATTACACCGGCCGGGAACAGGTGGAGCGCGACGAGTGCATGCGCTCATGCGGATTGGCCGGGCAGACGTTGATGCTGGCGGCCAAAGGCATGGGCTACGACTCTTGTCCCATGGACGGGTTCGATTTTGAGGCGGTGGCGAAGTTGATCCGCCTGCCATCGGACCACCTGATTTCTTTCATGATCGCAATCGGCAAAGGGACAAAGGAGTCATGGCCACGACCGGGCCAGCTGGGCTATAACGAGGTGGTCATCCAAAACCAGTTTTAGCAGCAAGGGAGTGGGGCGACGAAAGCGACAGGACCAAGGACGACACGATTGCAGCTCCCCACCCTGCCCTACGCTGCCACTTTTAACTTGATGACGTTCTTTGGCAGACGTTCCTCGCGCTCTTTCTTTTTAGGTGGTGGCGGAGGCATCACGGCAAACCATTCCTTAGCCAGTTCCGGCTTCACTCGCCTGAGGTAGCTCTCCTTGATGATGGCCGGACTATTCCCAGCTTCGTCGGCGGTTCGTGGAACGTCGGCGCATTCAGCAACGCGATAACTGATGAAGGAGTGACGCAGCGCATTCTTTTTCCAAGCCACCCCGGAACTCTTACCGCGGGCCAGCAGTTGCTTAGTGACGTTTGCATAATCGGACACGGCCCCGGAATCTTCACGGAGCGGCAGCAGCCACGCCTTTAAATTGTCATGCACGCGCACCAACCGGCGCACCTTGTTCTTGGACTTGGCGGCCCGAACTTCAATGAACGACTCGGCGTGGTCATTCAGTTCAACCTCAGCCCAGTCCAGTCTCGAAATCTCCCAATGACGCAATCCAGCAAAAGCACCGATGGCAAGGAATGGAACCAGCCGCTTGTCAGCTCCGGTCAGCAACTTGGTGATTTCGTCCGGAGTATAGGTGGTGATCTCCTCGTGATTGGGTGATTTGTATTTCTCAACGCCCTCCAGCCAATCCATTCCCTTGGCGAGGTAGCCACGCAACACCAGCCGCCGATTGAAACACCCAAGCACGTCGCGGTGGTTTCCCGGTGGGGAGTGCTGCCTCCACTGCACGCAGATAGATGTGCCGGTCGGAATCCCTCAGACTCAGTGCGGCATGATCTCCACTCAAGATGGCATCCACAGCATCGTTGGCAGCCTGCTTGGCCTCAGCAAAATTGGAACGCCAAACCTGTCTCCGCTTCCCGCCCAAGCTGTAGGTCACGCGGAACAGGTCGTAGCGGCCTTTTGACACCCGACCGATGGTGACGGATGCGCCCTGCTTGGTATAAGGCAACTCGGGAGCTTTTCGGTTTGGGATGTTCCCTACATTACCCCGGTGTAGAAAAGCGTGTAGAACAACACAACGAGCAAGAAAAACCCCTAATTTTTGATGAAAATGGTCGGGGCGGAGAGATTTGAACTCTCGACCTCTTGCACCCCAAGCAAGCGCGCTAGCCAGGCTACGCTACGCCCCGACCGAAAACGAAGCCCGACCGTGCGGTCGAGCGGTGAGCATCCTATTTCAGAACGCAGCGAAAACAACCCCAAATTAAGGTCAGTGCGCGGCCTTTTTCTTACCGATGGCGTGCGTGGCGTGGCCATAGAACATCTCAGCGGCTTCCATCAGCGTCTCGGAAAGTGTCGGGTGCGGATGCACGGTGAGCGCCAAATCCTTCGCCGTGGCCCCCATCTCAATCAGCACCGTGGCTTCGGCAATGAGTTCGCCCGCGTTGTGACCCACGATGCCCACACCGAGAATGCGCTCGGTTTCCGGCTCGATGATCAATTTGGTCAAACCATCCGTGCGGTCGAACGACAATGCACGTCCAGACGCTGCCCACGGGAACTTGGCGATCTCGACGGTGATATTCCTGGCCTTCGCCTCGGCTTCCGTGAGTCCAGCCCAAGCGAGTTCTGGATCGGTGAACACCACCGCCGGGATGACCACATTCCCGAACACAGCCGTCTGGCCGCAGATGTTTTCCACCGCAATGCGTGCTTCCTTGTGCGCCTTGTGCGCGAGCATGATGCCGCCCGCGATGTCGCCGATGGCGTAGATGCTCGGGTCAGACGTCTGCTGGTGGGGGTTGACCGCCACAAAGCCCTTGTCGTCGCGTTCGATCTTCGTGTTTTCCAGACCAAGATCGTCGCCCGCCGGGCTGCGCCCGACAGAAACCAGCACACGGTC
The DNA here is from genome assembly GCA_017853715.1 of Pedosphaera sp. GTDB lineage: Bacteria > Verrucomicrobiota > Verrucomicrobiia > Limisphaerales > DSYF01 > DSYF01. The sequence goes on along the minus strand of JAFMIZ010000035.1, from coordinate 7,490 downwards.
ATAAAGCTCTTCCAGCTTCTTACCTTCGTGCTCGATGACGACTTTGATCTGCTTGCCCGCCGTCGCCATGCTCATCACCTTGGCACCGGTGCGAATTTCCTTGAACGCCTTCTTCGCCGCTGCGACCACGGGACGGGCGAGGTCAGCGTCAGCGCCGGCCAACACGGCAGGCAACGCTTCTGCCACGACGACTTCGCTGCCGAGGCGCGCGTAAACGGTGCCCAGTTCCATGCCGATGTAACCGCCACCGATGACTAGCAACTTCGCCGGAACCTCTTCGATCTCCAGCGCGCCGGTGGAAGTCATGATACGCGGGTTGCCAAGGTCAAAGGCCTTGGGCATCGACGGCTTGGAACCCACGGCGAGAATCGCCTTCTCGTACTTGATGAACTGGTTCCCCTGCTCGGTCTCAACGCGGAGGGTATTGGAGTCCTCGAAGTAACCACGACCCGTCACGACCTGCACATTGCGCATCTTGGAGAGCTGAGCGATGCCGCCGCCCAGCTTGGTGAGGATGGATTCCTTCCACGCACGCAGCTTGTCGAGTTCGATGGCCGGCTTGGTGTAGGTGATGCCGCGATGGGCGGACTCACCCATCTCAGCGAGGAAATGCGTGGCGTGCAGCAGCGCCTTCGACGGAATGCAACCGCAGTTCAAGCACACGCCACCAAGGCGTTTTTCGCGTTCGACGAGAATGACCTTCTTGCCGAGGTCCGCGGCGTAAAATGCCGCCGCATAACCGCCAGGGCCTGCGCCAATGACAACAACTTCAGTATTGATCGGATCCATGTCTAAATTCCTTTTGCAGTGGGCAGGTTACAGTTTTACGTCGGCTTCGGAGACGCCTTGGATCGCGGCGAGCAAATCCACCACGAACCGGGCCGCGTTACCGCCGTCGATGATCCGGTGATCGTAACTGACCGAGATCGGCATCAGCGTTCGGGACTCGATCTTGCCATCACGCACGACGGGCTTGGGCGAGCCTTTGCCAAGGCCAAGGATGGCAACTTCCGGCTTGTTGATGATGGGGGTGAAATGACCGCCACCGATCGCGCCGAGGTTCGAGATAGTAAATGAACCGCCGCGCAGGTCGTCAGGCGACACCTTGCGGTCACGCGCCTTGTTACCGAGTGCTTCGAGTTCCTTGGACAACTCGAGGACGCTCTTCTGGTTCACATCGCGAATCACAGGCACCAGCAGACCGGCTTCGGTATCCACCGCGATGCCGAGGTGGATGTAATCCTTGATGACCACTTCGTCCGAAACCTCATCAATGCTGGCGTTGAACAACGGATGCTTGCGCAATGCATCAGCCACGCCCTTAAGAATGAGGGCCGTCACGGTCAGCTTGGCGCCCTTCTTCTCGTATTCACCCACGAACTGTTTGCGGAGGGCGAGGAGCGAGGTGATGTCCACTTCGTCAAACTGGGTGACATGCGGGATGGCATTCCAGTTTTCCACCATGCGACGGGCGATGGTCTTGCGCAGCGAGGACATCGGCTTCTTGACCACCGGACCCCACTTGGAGAAATCAACCGGCTCCGCGGGAGCCTTCGGCGTGGGGGCGGCAACCGCTTCCCTGGTTGCAAACGCGACCGATTGCAGGTAAGCGATGTAGTTCTTCAGGTCGCCCAACTCGATGCGACCACCGCGGCCTGTGCCCCGCACGCGGGCGGCATCAATGCCGAGATCGAAAATGATTTTGCGCAAGGACGGCGACGCCACGGGAGCGGCACCCGACGATGGCAACGGGGTGTAAGCAGCCTGGGGCAAGGCAACCGGAGCCACCGCTGCGGGAGCGGAGGCAACCGGTGCGGCTGCCGGTGCGAACCCTCCTGGACCGGCCGCAGCAGGCGGTGCGGAACCGCCGTCTCCACCACCCACAGAGAAGATTTTCGTGCCAACGGTAATTTTGTCGCCGGCTTTCACATAAACCTTGGTCACGGTGCCCGCGATGTTAGACGGGATAGACGCCACGGCCTTTTCGCTCTCAAGTTCAAGAACGTTCTGCTCCTTCGCCACCGTGTCACCCTCTTTGATGAACAGGTTCACCACGACGCCGCTGTCGGCGCCTTCACCGAGTTTTGGAAGTTTGAAATCCATAGTCTTTTGTCTGCGGAAATTAAACGATGATCTGCGGGAACACCTTCTCGGGATTCACGTCGAGTTCTTTGATGGCCTGAGCCACAAGGCTGGCCGGAACTTCGCCACGTTGCGCGAGCGCGTAAAGGGTGGCGATGACGGTGCATTCGGCGTCCACCTCAAAGAAGCGGCGGAGCCGGGCGCGCACGTCACTGCGACCGAACCCGTCCGTGCCCAGCGTGGTCAATCCACCCGGCACCCACGGGGCGATCTGGTCGGCTACAATCTTCATGTTGTCGGAAACCGCAACGAACGGCCCCCGCTCCTTCGCGAGCGTCGTCTCGAGATACGACTGCTTCGGCTTTTCCGTCGGATGGAACATGTTCCAACGCTTGGCGAGCAACGTTTCGTTGCGCAGGCGCTTGTAGTTGGTCGCGCTCCAAACATCGGCGCTTACGCCGTATTTCTCGGCGAGTATTGTCTGCGCCTTCAGCGCAGACTGAATGATCGGGCCGCTGCCGAAGATTTGGGCCTTGTGCTTCAAGGCATCCGCGCCGCTCTTAAACTTGTAGAGACCGCGAAGGATGCCTTCTTCCACGCCTTCCGGCATCGGCGGCATCATGTGATTCTCGTTGTAAAGCGAAAGGTAGTAGAAGAGATCCTCGCCGTCGTGATACATCCGCTTCATGCCATCGGCGATGATGACCGCCAGTTCATAAGCGAACGCCGGATCGTAAGCCACCAAGGTCGGCACCGTGCTCGCGTGCAGCAAGCTGTGGCCGTCCTGATGTTGCAACCCCTCGCCGTTCAGCGTCGTGCGGCCAGCAGTGGCGCCGAGCAGGAAGCCCTTGGCTTTGATGTCGCCCGCGAGCCACACCTGATCTCCCACGCGCTGCATACCAAACATGGAGTAGTAGGTGTAAAAAGGAATCATGTGCGTGCCGTGGCTGGCGTAAGCTGTGCCAGCGGCCACAAACGACGCAATCGCGCCCGCTTCAGTGATGCCTTCTTCGAGAATCTGTCCGTCCTTCTGTTCCTTGTAATAGAGCAGCGACTTGCTGTCCACGGGTTCGTAAAGCTGACCCTTCTGGGCATAGATGCCGATCTCGCGGAACAATGCGTCCATACCAAACGTGCGCGCTTCGTCGGGAATGATCGGCACGATGCGTCGGCCGATTTCCTTGTGCTTGAGCAACAAGGTGAGCAAGCGGACGAAAGCCATCGTGGTTGAGGCTTCCATCTTGCCGGAGCCTTTGAGCATCTCGCCGAGGTAATCCACCCGGGGAGTGTTCAAAGGAGTTGCTTTGAGCTGACGATGCGGCAGGAAGCCGCCCAGTTTCTTGCGTTGCTTAAGAAGATACTGGGCTTCGTCGCTGTTCGCCGGCGGACGATAGAACGGCATCTCAGCGATTTCGTCGTCGCTGATGGGGACCTCAAACCGCTCGCGGAATTCGCGAAGTTCCTTTTCGTTCAGCTTCTTCTGCTGGTGCGAAATGTTTTTACCCTCGCCCGCTTCACCCAAGCCGTAGCCCTTGACCGTTTTGGCGAGGATGACCGTGGGTGCACCCTTGTGCTCCATTGCGGCCCTGTAGGCGGCGTAAACCTTCTTCACGTCATGACCGCCACGCAGCAGCTTGCGGATCTGAACGTCGCTGAGATGGTTCACCAGCTTGAGCAGCTCGGGGTATTTGCCGAAGAAATGTTTCCGGGTGTAGCTGCCAGGTTCGACGGTGTATTTCTGGTAATCACCATCCACCACTTCGCCCATGCGCTTGAGCAACAGGCCGGTTGTATCCTTTGCCAGCAACTCATCCCAATCGCTGCCCCAGATGACCTTGATGACATTCCAACCCGCACCGCGGAAGGCTGCTTCGAGTTCCTGGATGATTTTGCCGTTGCCGCGCACTGGACCGTCGAGGCGCTGGAGGTTGCAATTCACCACCCAGATGAGGTTGTCGAGATGCTCACGAGAGGCGAGCGTCAGAGCCCCCAGTGATTCCGGCTCGTCGGATTCACCGTCGCCGACGAACGCCCAGACCTTCGGCTCGTCGCCTTGGATGAAATCGCGCGCCTTCAGGTAACGGTTAAACCGCGCCTGATAGATGGACATGATCGGGCCGAGACCCATTGAGACGGTCGGGAACTGCCAGAAATCGGGCATCAGGTAAGGATGCGGGTAGCTGGAAAGACCGCCGCCCTCGGCCAGTTCCTGGCGGAAGTTGTTCAGCTTCTTCTCGTCCAAACGACCTTCCAGGAAGGCACGCGCGTAAACGCCGGGTGCCGCATGGCCTTGGAAGTAAACTTGATCGCCGGAGAAGGAGTCCGTTGGACCACGGAAGAAATGGTTGAAAGCCACTTCGTAAAGTGACGCGCTGGAGGCGAAGCTGGAGATGTGACCACCCACGTTCGTGGAGTGATTGGCGCGCACCACCATAGCCATGGCATTCCAACGGATGTGCGACTTGATGCGCCGCTCCATCTCGATGTCACCGGGGAACTCGGGTTGGGCCGAAACCGGGATGGTGTTTAAGTAAGGCGTGCTGACGGGTTTGGGGGCGTCCACGCCAAGCGTGCGGAGGCGTTCAAGCAAGCTGCCAGCGAGGTGCGCGGCTTTATCGGCACCTTCGGTCTTGGTGGCCAGTTCGAACATGGAGGCCAAGGCTTCGAACCACTTGTCGGTGGGAGTCGCCGGGGCCGGGGACGTTTGGTCTTTGTTCTCCGGTTTCACTGTGTTAGTCAAAACGCGCCAGCCGCGCAGCGTTCCGTGGGAACAGGTGCTGCCTCAGCGTTGGCGCGAGGCCGCATAGAGTATGTCAGGCAGGCAACCAGTCAAATTCAATAGTTTTACTGAACAGAATGATCGCGTTTCAATTTCCCCTGCTGCAACCGGCAGAAATACTCGCGTTGGAAGAAGTTCTACTGGATGCCGCTGAAGCCGGTGAAATCGGCGAAACCCTCTCCTTTTGGGAGTCCTCGACCTCCTTCGTCGCTCTCGGATACGGCAACAAGGTATCCACCGAGGTCAATCAAGCCGCCTGTGAGCGCCTCAAAATTCCTATTCTCCGGCGAATCAGCGGTGGCGGAACAGTGCTGCAAGGCCCGGGAGTCTTGAATTACTCCCTGGTCCTGCGTGCCGGGGCTGGTTCCCCGCTGGTCAGCATCACGGGCGCAAACCAGTTCATCATGGAGCGGAACGCCCAGGCGTTGAATAAGCTTCTCAGCGTGGAGCGCGGAATGCGGAACGCGGCATGGGAAACATTGAGCATTGAGCCTCCAACATCCAACGCCGAGCGGCACATAAAGCTGCAAGTTGAAGTCCAAGGCCACACCGACCTGGCAATCGCGGGCAAAAAATTCTCCGGCAACGCCCAACGGCGCAAACGCACCCACCTGCTCTTTCATGGGAGCATCCTGCTGGATGCAGATTTGAAGCTAATTGAGGAAGTTTTGCCTTTTCCATCCCTGCAACCGGATTACCGCCAGAGCCGAAGCCATGGCAACTTCCTGACCCAATTCCCAAGCTCGGCAGAACAGGTTAGAAAACATTTAGCCAGCGCGTGGTCTGCATCACCCGCCGTGCCCGAGGAGATCGCGAAACACAAGCAGTTGCTAGACAGGCAGAGGTTGTTGGTTGCGAAATACTTGAGCCACGAGTGGAATCGTCGGGTTTAAACCACGCCCACAGGGATTGAGCTTCTGCCAGAGGCGTAGTTAATCCACGCAACAAGCTTTATGAATGAGGCTTGCATTTTATGGCGGACATGTCAGCGTTTGTGCGTCAGGTAGATTGCTAGTTGCTTCCACGGCATGGTGAATCTTCAAGTGAACTCCGTTCAGTGATGATTTGAAACCCGGCAGTCGGGAACAGTGTGGAGAGAGCAGAGTTAGTCGCCGACAGAGTAAGAAAAATGAGCACCAAGTTGTTTGTGGGAAATCTTTCCTTCAAAACCACTGAAAACGACCTCCAGGACGCGTTCGCCGCTCACGGCACCGTTCTCGAGACCAACCTGATGATGGACCGCATGACAGGCCGCCCCCGCGGCTTCGGGTTCGTCACCATGAGCACCCCCGAAGAAGCTGAGAAGGCCATCCAAGCCCTGCACGGCGCCCAACTCGACGGTCGTCCTTTGACCGTAAACGTTGCCCGCCCGCGCGAGGAACGTCCTCCCGGCGGCGGCGGCGGTGGCGGCTACCGTGGCGGTGGCGGCGGAGACCGTGGTCCTCGTCGCGATTTCCGCGGCGGTGGCGGCGGCGAGCGTCGCGAACGCTACTAAGCAACACCTGCGAAATTTTCGCAATCCCAGCGGAGTTCGGGCAACCGGGCTCCGCTTTTTCTTTGCTCAACCCGGCTGACGAAGATCCAGCGTGAATGGAAAGTCGGCTTGCAATTCGGGAGCGAGGGGCACGAAGAGCCCTTGCTTGTGATCATGGTGGGAGAAACGCGCCAATCGGCGCGACTCAACCTCGCAGGCATTAATCGGCTACGATTTACCAACGGGAGGAATCACCAACATCTTCTGGACTCCCAAGGTACCGATGAGTGTGGCGGGATAATTTTCGGCCGAGACCCGATTTAATTCGACTCGGGCCTGCTTAAGGCGGTCGGAGATCTTGAGGCGCGCAGCTTCGTCGGAATAGTTCGGTTTACCGAGGAAAGCCTCCAAATGCCCGACGTGACGCCGCCAGAGTTTGGTATCCACTTCCTGCTTGGCCTTGAGACGTTCGGCATACCAGTCGCTCACCAGCAGGTGCTCGCGGGTGAAGAGCTTGCGGATATCGGGATGCTCCACCGTCTTGCCCTCGAACTTGCCGTCCTTCATGATGTGCAGCAGCGCACGCAATGGAGGAACAGCCAGTTCGATGGAGCCATCGCGGAAATAGCTCTCCGCCACCCGGCAGTCGGTCTCAATGATGTTGCTCATGCCGTCCACGAAGACGTCCATGTCCTGCAATTCCGGCTTGAGCATCGGCTCAGGGAAGACAAGGTGCGGACTGTTGAAGATGCGCCCGAAATAGTTGCTCGCGAAAGCCGCGGTCATGCGATAGCCGAGGCGACTTGCTTGGACCCGTTTGCCATTGTGCGTGAAATCAACACACTTCTCGAAATAGCCGTTCTTGATCAAGTATTCCGGGTGCCGTTCATCAGGCAACAAGCGGCACCACAACTCCGGCACTAGCAAGCTGATGTCGTGGTCCACGCGGAACTTCGGCCCCACGTAACCCGCAGCCGAGATGAACACGGGGTAATCCGTCAGCAGGAACGAGATGAGCGCCGCGTTCAAATCATAGATCGGCGGCAAGGCATTGAAGGGTCCCTTGGTCATAGCGCCTTCGGAACCTGCGCCGGTGGTGGACGGCGACTTGCCGGTCATGCTGGAGATGAACTCCATGAACGCCTCGGGCAATTC
>JAFMIZ010000034.1 GCA_017853715.1 Pedosphaera sp. | reverse complement strand
ACTTAACAGACGCAGAACGGTTCGCCCCCCAGTGTTGAGGTTCCCCCCGAAGCAGGGGACGGAAGCGTTGTGGGGAGGGTCGTTGGATTGAGGTCCTGTCGCGCCCACCCGTTCGGCTTGGCTTTCGGCTGCAAAGCCAAACGGCGCGCCCCTGGGGAGCGCGCCGTGGTGTTGCGGGGGCTGAAATCAGTTGACCAAAGCGATTGAGATCTCGTTCCACTCCTGCACCTTGTAGCGGCTGTTGCCGATCAGGCTTTTCAGAGCTTCATCGTAGTGGAACTTGTAGTGACCGTTCAGCACGATGGTCTTGGCGATCAACGAGCCGATGAAATCTTCCGGGCCGCTGCCGCCGCCATTCAGCCTGACGGCTGCGTTGGGAGCGACAATGACGCCAGTGAACTCACCGTTTCCAGCGAGCGTGAGGCTGGTGACGCTATCGGTGCAGAACAGCATGAAATTTTGGGCGTAACCGTTGTCGTTGAAGACGCCCTGGCCAGACAGATCGCAGGAGGTGCCGCCCACCCACATCTGGAGCTTGCCGTCGGTGTCAACCCAGATGCCGTTTTGGCCGCTTTGCTTGACGTCACCCAGCACGATCAGGTTGACGTTGCCTTTGACCAACACTTTGGCGTTGGAGAGAGCATTCAAGGTGTAGGTCTGTGGCGGCATGGTCCCTGAGCTGCCTTCGATGACGTAGTCATAGGTTTTCGAAGTCACCGTGTAGTTGGTGGTGGTGGTTCCCACCCCGTAGGTGTAGGTGTAGTAGGGATAGGTATAGTTCGTGCCGGTGATCCGGTCGAAATACCACCAGGAGCCCGTTTTTGTGGGCGTTCCCTTGTAGGTTCCGGCAGCGGGGAAGGTTTTGCTCTTGTCGTTGACGGTGAGAACATTGGTGACCGCCCCGTAGGGCGTGGGTGAGGGCAAAGCGCTGACGGTTTGATAGGAGATGTTGCTGACCACGCCGCTGAGCGGGGCGGGGGATGGGTAGGTCGTGGTGGTCACCATGTTGGTGCTGGACGAAAATACCCAGTTGGTGGTGTAGACGGTGTAGTTCTGGGGAAGGGGAGTCGATCCGAAAGCAGCGGGCAATTCCACCGTGGGGAACGTGAAGTTCATATCGTCACTAAAATAGCCGGCTTGAATCTTGCCCGGATTTGCCGCGACCCACCAGCGCTCGCCAACGCCGCCCTGGGAACCGACCGAGACAGTGCCGCCGGGTCCGACCGCCACTTTGCCGTAGATGTTCGCGTTCCCGACGGTGATGGAATTCTGAACGGTGTGATTGCTGGCAACATCGCCGTTCGACATCCGCTTCGACGAGTTGGTGGGATACATGCCGTTGTCGCTGTGGTCGGGATCGGACGAATCGAAACTGTCGGTCGTCACATTGTTGCCGTTCATGTCAATGGTGTATTTGGCGACCATGGCTTTGGCATAGAGGCTGGTACGGCCCGCCTTGACGACGACCGCCCGACGAACCTTCGCTTCGGTGCTGCTTGGGTCGGTGTAGCCGGGGGAAAGCGCGGCGGCAAAAAAGGCCAAGGGCCCTGAGCCAAGACCGCCCATGGAAGGCGGGTTGACGTAGGCGACTGAAGAGATCTCGGGCTTCTCCAAGTTGGCGGCATCAATCGTGACCACATAGCGAGCTTTGGGGGTGAGGTCGCGGGTCATTGTGTATAGAGAACCAGATTTGACCCAGCCGTTGGCGGACAGGTTCGTCGGGTTGGCGTTCAAATGCTGCAGCGCCTCCTCGATGCCCGCCTCGGTGGTGGCCATGGAGGTGTTCCACACCTGCGAGCGCATGCTCAAATAGTGCTGCTGATAGGCGTGCCGCAGATAGCCCGCGATGGTCACGGCCAGGATTGTGGTCAGGAACAGGGCGACCAGCAGGGTGGTGCCTTGCTCGCCAGTTCCGGGGGAGATGCGTGTTTTCATTGGTCGAGTTGTTGTTTGCGGATGACGATGCGCGCGGTTTGAATGTTTTCACTCTGTCCCACGCCGTTCGGCAGGGCGCGGCGTGTTTTCCAGGAGAGATTGATGACCTTGGCGTGGTTGGCACTGTCGGTCTTGTAGATGTCCGTGTAGAAGTTGTAGTCGTTCACATTGGTATTGGGAACGCGGGTGGCCATCGTAAAGTTGATCAAGTCGCAGTCGTCCAACAGAACGGTGGTGGCGCCTTGCTTGGTGCGGGTCAACTTCTTGGTGGTGGGGTTGAACAGGTAGGTGACATACTTGCCGGCCCCATCCACCAGCACCAACGAGTTGCTGCTCTTGCTGTTAATGCTCCAAGCTTGACGGACTTCGCGCGTGAGCTGGTCCATCGCGCCGCGATTCTGCTGGTCCAAAACGGAGTAATTGGACAGCGCTTGAAAGCTGCGGAGGCTGAACATGTAAGCGGAACCGACGGCGGCGCCTGAGATGGTGAAGATGGTCACCGCGATCATCATCTCCAGCAGCGTCCAGCCGCCCTGCTTGATGGAATGCTTCAAGGTCATGCTCAGAAAAGGTAGGGTTGCAGGCCATCGCGGCTCAACAACGTGGTGATGCTGCGCTGGCGTTGGATTCCCTTGGTCGCCCAGTCCAAGGTGATGGTCAACTGCCGCATGTTGGTGGCGTAGTTCGCGGCGAACGGAAAGTCGGCCACGGACACGCTTCCAGTGTAGCTGACCCCGCCGCCATTGGAGGAAGAGGGGTCGTAGGATGCGATGAAATTGGTGAGGATGAAGCCGGGGGCGGTGACCTGGTCCCAGTTGTAGAGACGGGCCATTTCGGTGCGTTCAATGAGGATCTGTGTGGCCCGTTGGTTCTCACGGGTGAGCTGCACGGAGAAGAAACCGTTCGCGAGCGCGCCCATCAAGCCCGCGGCGGAGATCGCAAGAATCGTCACCGCGGCGACCACCTCCACGATGGTCGTGGCAGACTGCAGATTCGGTTTGTAGCTCAGTTTCATGTTGTTTCTTCAGCTCATCGGAGACCTGTTCGTCTCACGGGGTACTGAGCACGGACCATGCCACAGTTTGCAGCCCCCCAGTCTGGAGGTGCCTGGATGCAAGCCTGAGAAATTACCATGGCTTGGATGGCGGGGTGTCCCATAGCGGGGCAGACTTGTCTTGTGCGGCTCGGACGCCATCTGAGTCCGGCCGGGGAGCGAATCTCCTAGACTCACCGATGCGAAACCAGAAACTGTCGGCGTGCGCATCTGTGTGATTTTCAACCCCATGGCCAAAGGCAGCAAAGCGCGGAGATTCCGGGCGGGGTTGGACAAGATCGGCGGCCAAGCGGTGCTCAAGATGACCCGGAGTGCTGGCGATGCCCGGACCCTGGCCGCTGAGGCTGTGGGGGGCGGGTTTGACTGCATCGTCGCGGCGGGTGGGGATGGCACGTTGAATGAAGTCCTGAACGGTATCGGTGGTGCGCCCCAAGGTTTGGAGTCGGTCGCGGTGGGGGTGCTGCCCCTGGGGACGGTCAACGTTTTTGCCCGTGAGTTAGGCATACCGCCCAGCCTGGAAGGGGCTTGGAAGGTGATTTTGAGCGGACGACAGAAAAGTCTAGACCTGGCGAGCGCGGAGACGGGGTTGGCGCATGACCGAAAGGTCCAATGGTTCGCCCAACTTGCGGGGGCGGGTCTGGACGCCAGATCCATCCAACTCCTGGACTGGGAGCTGAAGAAGCGCATTGGCCCGCTCTCCTATGTTGTCGCAGGTCTCAAAGCATTACGGGAGGCCAAAGCAAAGATCATCGTGACGGGTGCGGATGAAAGGTTGGAGGGGGAGCTGGTCCTGGTGGGGAACGGCAGCCTTTACGGCGGAAACTTCAAGACGTTTGAAACGGCGGCGATGGATGATGGCCTGCTGGACGTTTGCGTCTTTCCCAAGGTGGATTTCGGGGTGCTGGCCCGCTGCGGCGGGCCGCTGCTGCTGGCAGGCAGACTGCCAGAATCTCAAGTGCGGAGAATGAAGGCCGCAGAGTTCACGCTCACGAGCGATTCGGAGTGCGCCTTTGAGCTCGACGGAGAGCTGGCGGGGCAACTGCCGGTCAAGTTTGCGGTGGCTCGTCGCCGTCTGCGGGTGATGGTTCCGTAGGCTCCGGCTGCGGGCGAGAGGCGCTTTGGTTGCCCTGGGGACGCTCGCGCTGGCGGTCAGGCGGGCGTTGCTGGGGGCGTTGTTGCGAGTGTGCTTGCTGCGGACGGATGGGTTGCTGGGGCGTGCGCTGTGTCAATTGACGCATCGCCCGGCGCAGGGTGTCCAGTTCACGGTCGTCCTCCAACTTCTGGCGCTCGGCTACTTCCAAGGTCTCGAGCAATTCGTCCAAGTCGTCCAACACCTTCTTCAGGACGTCGGTGATGCGGTAAACATCCTCAATCGCCCCGGCGACGGCCGATGATATTTGCTCCTGAGTTGCCGGCCTGGCGGGCACCTGAGGGGGACGCGGCGGCTGGCTGTGGCGCTGGCGCGGCTCCGGACGCAACGGGGGACGCACCTCCGCACGTCGCGGTGGCGCAGGCGCCTTTTCCTCGGGCGCTGGGTCACCGTCAAATGGCGCGGGAGCGGCAACGGGAGCGGCAACGGCGGTTTCGCCGGGAGCCGAGTCGAACGGTGCGGCTTCGGCTGCCGATTCAACTTCGGCCCCGGTGGACGGGGCTTCGGGCTCCGTTGAGACCGGATTGGCAGAGTCGCGGCGACGTCCGCGCCCGCGTCCGCCCCGGCTACCCCGGCGACGGCGCTTGGCGGAGTTGTTGTCCTGTCCAGCAGCTGCTGGATTTGTGGGTTGCTCTTCAGGCATCGGTGCCGAAACGTTGCCGGGAACCTGTCCAAAAGCAATGGAATTGTGGCTGCCGGGCAGCCGAACGGATTGCCGGCGCGCAGTTTATCGTTGAACGTCGGCAACCAACTTCCACACTGTGGGTTCAATGATGAACATGTTCGCGAAGATTTGCCGTATCGCCTGGCTGGTGATGGCGATGACGGTTGCGCTCGGTCCGGCCTCAACCGACGCGCAGCAGGCGTCGCGCTTTCCCACCAACTTGCCGGCCGCACCCAAGACGCCCAACATCGTCCTCATCGTCGCTGACGATCTCGGCTATGGCGACCTCGGTTGCTACGGCCAGACCAAGGTCAAGACGCCGCACCTGGACGCCCTGGCCGCAACGGGGACGCGTTTCACCAGTTTTTACGCGGGCAGCACGGTCTGTGCGCCGTCGCGGTGCGCGTTGATGACCGGGAAACACACCGGGCACGCCACCCTCCGCGGCAACACCCCGGGCGCCGCCTTGAAGCCCGAGGACATCACCCTTGCGCAATTGCTCAAGGACGCCGGCTATGCCACTGGACTGATGGGGAAATGGGGCCTGGGCGACGTCGGATCCACGGGGATGCCCGGGGACAAGGGTTTTGATGAATTTGTGGGCATCTTAAACCAGAAGCGGGCCCATGATTATTACCCGCCCTACGCTGACCGATTCGACCGGCAGGATGGTTTCAGGCTGTTCCAGTTCCCGCAGAATGAGAACGGTGGGCAAGGGCTGTATTTCCCCGACCTGTTCACCAAGTGCTCGTCCAATTTCATCCGCATCAACCGCCCCCAGTGGTATACGCAACAACGCCCCTTTTTCCTCTACGTAGCGCAGACTTTGCCGCACGCCAACAATGAACTCGGCATTCAAACGGGCAACGGGATGCAGGTTCCCGGCGATGCCCCGTATGGCGAGGAACTCTGGCCCCCCGCCGAACGCAACAAGGCAGCCATGATCACGCGGCTGGACCAAAGCGTGGGACAGATCGTTGCGGCCATCAAAGAACACAAGCAGGAGAGCAACACGCTCATCCTTTTCACCAGCGACAACGGGCCGCACAAAGAAGGCGGGGTGGACCCTGAATTCTTCCGCAGCAGCGGTCCGTTGCGCGGCATCAAGCGTGACCTGTATGAGGGCGGGATCCGCGTTCCGCTCATCGCCGTCTGGCCGGGCAAGATCCCGGCCGGGCAGGTCAGCGACGAGCCGTGGGCATTCTGGGACATGTTGCCGACCCTTGCGGAACTGGGCCAGGCGCGCGTGCCCAAGGGCATCGACGGCATCTCTTATGTCCCCACCCTGCTCGGGCAGGCCCAGACCAATCGGCACGACCACTTCTATTGGGAATTCAACGAACGCGGCTTTCAACAGGCCGTCCGCATGGGCCGCTGGAAGGGAGTTCGTGCGGGTGCGGAATCAAGCATGGAACTCTACGACCTGGGGAAGGACATCGGCGAAACGCTCAACGTCGCCGACAAGAACCCCGAGGTGGTCGCGCGCATATCGGGAATCCTGCGCACTGCCCGGACGGAGCCCGCGGTGAACACCCGACGCAAGCCCTAGCCTGATCCAGTTGGGCGCATGAGTTCCTCCCCTGACAATCCGCCCGCCGATGACGTCGGCCCCTACGCCCTGCTGCGCGATCGCAACCTCCTCCGTTATCTCGCCGGCCGATTCATCGCGACCGTCGGGCACCAGATGTTCACGATGGCGCTCGGGTGGGAGATCTACAAGCGCACTGAATCGCCCTTCGCGCTCGGACTGGTCGGTTTGACGCTGATCGTGCCGATGTTCCTGCTGACACTGCCGGCGGGCCATTACGCGGACAACCACAGCCGCAAGCAGATCATCGCCATGACCGTTGCGCTGGTGGGCGTGTTGAACATCGCCCTGTGTTTGATCTCGTGGAACGAGGCGCCCGTTCACCTCATGTATCTGTGCCTGCTGGTGCTGAGCGCGTCGCGTACGTTCCTTGGCGCCGCCATGGCGTCGTTCCTGCCGCAACTGGTGGAACGAAAGCATTTTTCCCGCGCGGTCACTTGGAACAGCGGGCTCTTCCACCTGTCGTCCATCATCGGCCCCACGCTGGCCGGATTGATCATCACGTTCGCGGGCCAGCACGCCTGGCCGGTCTATGCCATCAACTGTGCTGCCGCGCTGACCTTTTGCGTTCTGCTCGGCACCGTCCGTGTCCCGCACGTCGTGCCCGCCAAAGACAAGATGACCGTGCAAAGCCTGCTCACCGGATTCCGCTTCGTCTTCTCGAACCGCATCGTCTCGGGCATCCTGACGCTCGACATGTTCGCCGTGCTGCTGGGCGGCTCCACGGCGCTGCTGCCGGTCTTCGCGAAGGAAATCCTGCGCGTGGGTCCCAGCCAACTAGGGTTGTTGCAATCTGCCCTGCCACTGGGGGCGCTGACCTGTTCGCTTTATCTGGCGCACCGTCGGCCGTTGCAAAAGGCCGGGCCGGCCTTGCTCTGGGCCGTGGTGTGCTTCGGGCTGGCGACGATCGGGTTCGGCCTGTCGCCGTGGTATTGGGTGTCGTTCGCCATGCTGTTCGCGTGCGGCCTGGCGGACAACATCAGCGTGGTCGTGCGTCACACGCTCGTGCAAATGCTGACCCCGGACGAGAAACGCGGACGCGTCTCCGCTGTGAACAACCTGTTCATCAACACTTCCAACGAACTGGGCGAATTTGAATCGGGCACGGTGGCTCATCTGCTGGGGCCGTCCATCGGCAACACCGTGGCGATGGGGGCGATGCTCTCGGTCGTCACCGGAGGTTTGGGAACCATTGCGGTGGTCGGCGTCATCGGCTGGCTCTGGCCCGAGATCCGGCGCTTCGGCCGGCTGGACCATTTTTGAGTCGGCCGCATAAAACAAGCCCGTCTTTGCGGCGATTCACTTCCCGGGAGAGCTACCTCAGCACCTGACGCCGCTCCTCAGCAGTCAGGTCATTCCATGCGCCCGGCTTCAAATCTTCGATCCGATACCCGCCAATACGCACCCGCAGCAGGCGCAGCGTCGGGTGGCCGATGGCGGCGGTCATGCGGCGCACTTGACGGTTCTTCCCTTCCACCAGTTCGAGGCCGATCCAGCAGTCGGGGACGCTCTTGCGGTAACGGATGGGCGGGTTGCGGGGTGGGATGATGGGCTGCGGGTCGAGCAGCCAGAGGCGGCAGGGCAGGGTGCGGTGGCCTTGAAGGGTGACGCCGCGGCTGAGTTCGTGCAGTGCCTCAGGTGTCGGGATGCGTTCGACTTGTGCCCAATACTCGCGCGCGTGGGCGTTCTTGGGATGCAGCAAGCGGGTGTTCAATCCGGCTTCATCGGTGAGGAGCAGCAGGCCTTCGCTGTCTGCGTCCAGCCGGCCGATCGGGTAGACGCCTTCAGGAAAGCCAAATTCCGCCAATGTCCGATTGGGCGAGCCGTCGGGCGAGAATTGCGAGAGCACGCCGAAAGGCTTGTTGAAGGCGAGCAGCATCAAAGCATTGATGACCAGTTGTTAAGGTTGGTCAATTGAAATGCAACCAACACCTGGGCAGCAATTTGAGGGAACACGGACGAGCGCCAACCGCTGGCGACGAAGGCGCGGAGTGTGGAGGTGGGGGGGCTGGGCTGGCGGGTCACGGAAAGCGTGGAAGGAAACGGTGTGCTCCCGAATCGGCGGCGGCCATGACGCCGAGAAAATAAATCAGCGCTGATACTATCGCGGCAGTGGCCCCGACGGAAACGAACACACGCCGATGTGCCGAACGCTCGGCAATAGCCCACAGCGAGAGGCTCAGAAGCATCCCGAACAGGCCCACAAGCCTCATGATCGCAGCAGTGTCGTTAGCCATCGCAGACAATCCACCTGTTGAACTGCGGAATTCACCGCCTAACATTTAATTGGGCTGCGAAAGGATGGCTGTAGTCAGCCTATGAACCGGCTTTCGCGGCCTGTTCTCGTTGTAGCGCCGCCGGAAGTCGCACACCACCACCCGCGCTTCCGTCAGCGTCCACAGTTGTTCCCGGTTCAAGCATCCGTCCCGAAACCGTCCATGGAAGCTTTCCACAAAGCCGTTCTGCCACGGGCTGCCCGGCCCGATGTAGATCGTCTTGATCCGGTTCGCTTTCAGCCACCGCTGCACGATCTTCGCGATGAACTCCGAGCCATTGTCGCTCCGCAGACATGCCGGCGCGCTATTTCCGGCCAAGCGCGGGCGATGCGGACTTGAGGTGTGTATCAAGGAACTTCAAGACAACCGGCCGCAGATCGCGTTGCGGAGGCTGAAGATGAAAGGTGTGGGGGGCACCGGGTATCACAATCAACTCATGTTCAACGCCCGCCTGCTTCAGGCATTCCGCCAGCAACTCCGATTGCGCGAGCTTCACGGTGGTGTCGGCGGTGCCATGGAGTATCAGAAAAGGCGGCGAGTTGCTGCGCACATACGTCACAGGTGAAGCAAGGCGATACAGTTCGGGAGCCTCCGCAAAGGTTTTGCCCAGCATGCTCACGTCGTGATAGGTGCCAATGTCGGCGATTCCGTATAAATCAACGCAACATTTTACGGCGGTCGAGATATCGCCGCCGGGCGCGGGCGGCTCAAGTCCATCCTGCGGTCCGGTGAGCGCAACCATCGCGGCGAGGTGCCCGCCGGCCGAACCGCCAATGACACCGATCCGCTCCGGATCGATCCCCAACCGGTCAGCATTTTTGCGCAACCAGCGAACGGCGAGCTTGCAATCCCAAAGATTCGTCGGCCACACGGCCTGCCTCCTGTCCGACAGCATGTAATCAATGCTCATCCCCACGCAGCCATTCCGTGCCAGCGTGGTGCCGATGTTGATTTCGCGGGCGGCGTCGCGTATCCCGCCCGCCCAGCCGCCGCCGTGAATGATCAGCATGGCGGGCAACTTCGCACCCTTGGGCATCTGCAACGGCATGTAGAGGTCCGCCAGCGGCTTGCGAGGCGCGGGCAGGAACTTCACGCCGCGCTCGACGCGGATGTCCGCGGGGAACGTCGGCGCGGGATTGGGCTTTGTTTTTTCTCCGGCGCGGGCCAGCGCCATGACGGAGATGAACGCGAACAGGCCGACGGCGAGTTTCATTTCAAATCGGATCATCTTTGCTGGCCTTGGGTTTGCCGGTTTCGCGGGCCGGTGTCCCGTCCGTGATGGTGAACGTGCCTTCCAACCGGATGTCCTCCGAGGAAGCGCCGATGAACACCGTGAATGTGCCAGGCTCGACGGCCCATTGGTTGTGGCGATTGAGCAATTCAAGATGCCCCGGCCCGAGCGAGAAGCGCACAGTCCTGGTCTCGCCCGGCTGCAAATGGACCCGCTCGAAGCCGCGCAGCACCTTCTCGTAGGTGGTCACGCTGCTGTAATCGTCGCGCAGATAGAGTTGCACGACTTCGTCGCCCGCGCGGCTGCCGCTGTTCCGCACGTCGCAGGAGACCTCGATCCTCCCGCCCGGACCCTGCCTCGCCGGCGTGATGACGAGATTGGTGCAGGTGAACGTGGTGTAACTCAAGCCGTGTCCGAAGGCGAACAGCGGGCCTTCCACCTGACCCGGATCACGCGACTGCGAGCCGGGTTTGGCCGGAAAGTTCATTTGGATTTGACCGACGCTGCGCGGAAACGTCACGGGCAGGCGGCCGGCCGGGTTGTAATCACCGAGGAGGACATCGGCCATCGCGTCACCGGCGGTCTCGCCGGGAAACCACATGGTGAGGATGGCCGGGACATGCTTTGCCGCCCAATTGATGGAAAGCGGGCGCCCGCTGGAAAGGACCAGCACCACGGGCTTGCCGGTTGCCGCCACGGCCTGGAGCAATTCCTCCTGATAGCCCGGCAGGTTAAGGCTGATGCGGCTGGCGGACTCGCGGCAGATGGAATCGCTTTCGCCCAAGGCCAGAATCACGGCCTCGGCGCCATTCGCCGCCGCCACCGCCGCGGCGATGCCGTCCCGCACCTGTTCCGACGGCGGCTCTTTGAGCACGTCGCTCTCCGGAAAGTGCTCGTCCATGACCTCCACGCCCTTCTCGAAAACAATTTCCGTCTGCGCCCCCAGTTTCTTGCGCAGGCCGGCCAGAATGGTGACGAAGTCCAACTGCTGTGCGCCGTAGCGGCTGCGCCACGCCTCGGCGTTGTCAGCCAGCGGGCCAATAACCGCGATGCGCTTAAGGTCGCGCCGCAGCGGGAGCGCGTTGTCTTTATTCTTGAGCAGGACGATGGATTCCCGCGCAGCCCGTTCGGCCAGGGCGACGTGTTCCGGAGCACGAACGACCTTTTCCACCCCGTCCGGTTCACGATACGGCTGGTCAAACCAGCCCTGCCAGTATTTCACCCGCAGGATGTCACGCACACGGGCGTCAATCGTCGCCTCGGATAATTTCCCCTCGCGGATGAGTTTTCGCAACGGCGTCACGTATTGTTCCGGCATGGTAAAATCAGTGCGGATGTTCAGCCCCGCCTCGACCGCCTGCCGGATGCCCTCGGCGTAATCCGTCGCCGTGCGGTGCTTGCCGTGGATGAACTCGACCGCCTTGCTGTCCGAAACCACGCAACCCCGAAAGCCCCACTCATACCGCAGGATGTCGGTGAGAAACTGACGGCTGGCAGTGACCGGAACGCCATCGTAGTCGTTGTAGGAACTCATCACGCCCATCGCGCCCGCCTCGCGAACGGCGCGGCGGAAGGGGTACAGGAACACCATCTGGACCTCGCGCCAGCTCACTTGCGGATCGGTGCGCGCCTCGCCATCGCGGCCGCCTTTCGGCACGGAATAGACGGCGAAGTGCTTCAGCGTCGAAGCCACGCGGCTCTCCTGAATGCCGCGCACCTGACGCACGCCCAGTTCAGCGGTGAGGAATGGATCTTCGGAATAACATTCAACAATGCGTCCCCAGCGGGGGTCGCGCGGCAGATCGAGAATCGGCGAATACACGCCCGAATAACCGAGCGCCCGGGCCTCGCGCCCGGTCACGCGACCGATCTCCAGTGCGAGTTCCTTGTCCCACGCCGAGGCCACGCCAATCTGCGCGGGAAAACTCGTGGCTTTGCTGTGCATCAAGCCGCGAATACCTTCGTCGGTGAAATCCGCCGGCACGCCGAGGCGCGTTTCCTCGATGAAGAATTTCTGCACCTCGTTCTTCGCCCGCACATGCCGCGGCCAGGGCAGATCGTTCTTGGGCCGCGGGAGCGGCTTCGTGACGCCCTCGTTGCCATTGCAGTGCTCGTCAATGTTTCCAATGCCGTCCTTCCACAAACTGGTTTTCCAGGCGGGCGTGGGCAGTTCGTCCTTGAGCACGCGGGGGAAGCCGTAGAGCGTGACCATCTGCGCGGTCTTCTCCTCGATTGTCATCCGCCCGAGCAAGTCGGTGATGCGCGCCTCGATGTCGAGCGACGCATCCTCATACGGATCTTTCGCGCCGTCCTTGTTCAAGTCCACCCACCCGTCGTGATACATCCCACTGCGGAGGGGCGTGAGGCATGGCTCGCCGGGCACGGCTGCGGCTGTCGCGGCCATGGCAACGAGGGCAAGAACTTTCAGGGCTATGGGGGCAGACATTGGCTTGCTTGTTTGCATAGGGGGGGGCTCTGTGTCTTGAGATGCCTATCGAGAAAGCCAAGCACCACCGGACGCAGATCCTTTTGTGGCGGGGTCAGGTCGAAGGTGTGGGGCGCACCCGGGACGACCACCAGCTCGTGCTCAACGCCGGCTTTCTTCAACGCGGCCGCGAGGGCTTCGCTTTGAGAGAGCGGCACGGTTTCATCCTTCGTGCCATGAACGATGAGCATCGGCGCATCGCCGGCGCTGGCGTAATTCACCGGCGAGGCCTTCTCGTAAAGCTCCGGCGCTTCCGCGCGCGTCCTGGCGAACATTTTCATGTCGTGATAGTCCAGGAGCTTCACCGCGCCGTAAAAATCCACGCCGCAACTCACGCGCGAACTGAATTCGCCGCAGGGTTCGCTCGCATCGAAGCCATCCCCCGGGCCAGTGAGCGCAAGCATCGCCGATAAATTGCCGCCGGCGGAACCGCCCATGGCACCGATGCGCTCCGGATCAATGCCGAGCGCGTCGGCATTTTTGCGCAGCCACCGCACCGCCGTTTTCGCGTCCAGCACCGGCTGGGGCCAGGTGACCTCCCCCTGCCGCCTGCGGAGTTTGTAGTTGATGCTCATCACGACGTAACCGTTCGCAACCAGGTTGGTAGCGAAGCTGATTTCCCGCGGACGCGCCTTGTCGCCGTCGTTGAAACCGCCGCCGTGAATCACCACCACGACAGGGAGCCGCTCATTCTTCGGAATTGTGGCGGGGAAATACAAGTCGGCCAGTTCGGAGCGGTTCGTCGGCAGGAACGCGACGTCGGCCTCGTAGCGGACGCTGGGGGGGAGCGTGATGATCCGCGGCGGATCATCCGTGCGCATGGACGGGACAATGATGCGGGCCGCGGGCCGAAACTGCAACTCACGATCAACTCGGACATCCGCCGGGAATTGCGGACCAGTCCTGGCTGGCGATTTTTCACCGGCACTCGCAGCGGATGCCATCAGGGCGAGCGCAAACAAGCCCAACGCAATTCTTAATTCAGATCGGATCGTCATTGCTGGTCTTGAGTTTGGTGGTCTGCCTCACCGGCGTTCCATCGGTGCTGGTGACAGCCCCTTCCAGCTGCATGGCTTCCGACGACGTGCCCAGGGGGCCGGTGAGCATTCCGGGTCCGACCGCCCACTGGCCGTTGCGTTCGTAACGTTCCAGACGCTCCGGCAGGATGTCAAATGGCACGGTGGCTTTCGCACCGGGTTGCAAATGCAGGCGCTGGAACCCGCGCAACGCCTTCTCATACGCGGTCACGCTGCTGCGATCGTCCCGCAGATACGGTTGAACCAGCTCATCTCCGGCGCTTTTGGCAGTGTTGATCACGTCGCAGGCGATTACAATCTTTCACAAGCCGCGGCTCATTGGCTGGACGAGCCATCAATGCCGCGAAAATCCACGGCGTAAGATCTTCCGGATTTCATGTTCACGCGCACTCCGCCGAGCACCTCAGGGATGCTTGGCCGAAGCGGCTCAACGCTCCTGATGGGTTGCAGAGCGTCGTCAGTCCAGGGTGAATCATCGGTCTTTTGGAGCAGCGATGAAATGAGCAGTTCGGGCCCTCCATAACGGGTCGAATCGGTCCGGCTTACATAAAGCAGCGTGCTCTTTTCCGCTTCTGCATTCAGCCCGGAGCGGTCAGCGGTTGCCAGCGCATCCCAGCCTCGATAGAGGGTGATGGCCACCTGCCGACCCGGAATCTGAGCGATTTTGACCGCCCGCCCATCCACCGTGCGCTCGAGAATTCTGGCAGCCCCCCCCAGATGCGGCAGGCCGAAGTGCCCCTCATAAAGTGTGGCCGCGCTGATTTTCCGAAACCGCCGGATGCAGATCTTTCCGCCAGGAACGGCGATATCAGCCATGTCAACCAAGCAAGGCACACCACCGCGCGAGTCAACTTTGAACGCGGCCTGCCGATAAAGCACGCCGCCGCGGAAGCCCGCGAGATCGATCGTTTCGGGAAACTCAACATCGCCCTCGCTTTCGTGCGGACGCAGCGAGATCGCCGCCGCCGTCGGGCCAGACCGGCTGTTCGCTTCCCAGGGGAAGTCCGTGTTGTAGGCGAGGCGACAGTAGGCAGGGAAGTAGCTGGGGTTGGTTTCATGGGCTTTGCCATTGATGAGCTCGCTAGTCCCGGTCATCCCGTCATTCACCATCAAGAGCCCCGCTCCGGGCAGGAAGGTGGTTCGGCAATCATTTCCCAGCGCCGCCCAGAAGCCTTCGTTCTCCTTCGCCGTCCAGAAGGGATCATCCTTCGGCAAAGTGAGCAGCGTGTAGTTCATGAACATCCAAAACGGGCTGGCGGCGCAGCTGTAAGATTGGATCGCGGGTTCAAAGTGGCCATAGAAGCCGAGCGCAGGCACTCCGTTTTGGAAAAAATCCGGATGCGTGACGAATTGCAGCAGCGAGCCCGAGGCTAGCCGGCGCGCAAATCCCGGATCGATCTCGGGATTGCGCCCCCGCAAAAATGCCGCTGCCAGGCCGGCGCTACCGCCCATGCGATAAACGATGCTGCGCCCCCACATGTTCACCTTGCCCTCACGGCTGAAGATCGCCGGGTAGTTGCTCATGAAATTCTGGAACTGCTGGTCAATCACGGCCGCCCGCGCCGGTTCGTGCTCCCAGCCATAAACCTTGTTCCACACCGCGCCGTAGAGCTGAAAGACGTGCGCGGTGTAATAGTCGTGTCCCTTGTCGCGAAACCAGCCTTCACCCGATTCGAGCATCAACAGATGGTCGAGATGGTTGCGCAGCAAATCCTCGTCAATGGCATAGCCGTAGTGCTTGAGGAACGTCAGCATCATCACATTGAACCACCGCCAGTTGTGGGTTTTGGTCCAGCCATGTGCCCAACTGCCCATCACATCGGCAAGTTGATCCTGCTCTTCACGATTCAACCGATCCCAGAGCACTTGCGGCTGCAGCAACATCCAAAGCGCCAGGTTGCCGAGTTCACAGGTTTGTTGCTGCGGCCCGCGATTCGTGTCACCGCGCCCGATGAAATAGTCGCAAGCCGGGTCAGTGAGCTTGAGCACCTGAGTCTTGTAGTAGTCTGCCAGGCGAATTCCGTTCAGCGTGAGATCGGGGTTCCCGGCGATCAACGGCGAGGCCAGATTGAATGTGCGGGCCACTCCCTCGAAGATTGCGGCGCTGCGTTGGGCCGGACTGCACTTGTCGTAACCCTTCTGGGGATAAGAAACGCCAGGGACTATCGGAAACAGCATCGGGTCATCGATGCCCTTCACATGCGCAAATGCCCCCTCGAGCATGAAACGCCCGCATTTCATCCAATGCTCGCGCGTTGCCCCGGTGAACGGGGATTGCCCAAAGTCTGGCGACTGAATCTCGAATCGGCGCGCCTTCGCAACGGGGGACCCTGTGGCGGGCAGCAAACTGGACGAAGCGCCCCAAAGCGTCATGCTCAAGGCGGCAAGCAGGAAAGCCCGGTGGTTGGAGGTGATACGGTGAGTCATGATTGTTTTCACACTTCTGAATTTCGCCATCAATTCCGACGGTCGCAGCTGACTTGGCTCAATCCCCCACGTCACCGGGCTGGCGACGCTGCGCTGCTTGAGAAATGGCGTCAAAATAATCCACCAAGGAATAGGCGCGCACGTTGAGTTCGTTCATGGCTTGCAGCAGCGGTTCATAGGGCGCATAACGACTGTTGAGGATGCCCTTGTTGGAATCACGGTTCGAGGGGTCCACCTTTTTGTCGTCCGGATCGTTGTCCATGTAGCGGAACCAATGCCAGCCCACGCACATCTTCGATTCCAGGAGCGCGAGGGTGAAGTTCTGGTAAAACATGCCGCGCTCCTGCTGCGTCTTGACGAGCCAACCCGCGCCGCCGGTGTTCGCCATCCCGGAATCCACCCCCTTGGCATACCATTCCGTGATGATGATGGGCCGGCCGGATTCGCGCGCCCACATCGCGAGCTTGTCCGCGTCGGGCGTCCAGGCCTGGTACCAATTCACGGAGACCACGTCCACATGCGGTCCGCAGGCCTTGAACAATTCCGAATGGCGAAGGTCCGACCCGTAAAAGCGGGAGCCGAGATAAAGATGGTTCGGGTCATGCTTCTTGACGGCGCGGGAGACGATCTCGAAATAGCGCGCGGCAACGATTGCGAGAAAATCCTGTTCATCCTGCGGCGTGATGTCACTCGCCACGGCCCGCCCGCCGTGGCGTTGGGTGAGAAACTTCCTTGCCGCGACATGGCCGGCATCGGTGGGCGGCAGATCCAGAAAATTCCTCAACGCCTCGCGTTTGAAGGGCAGTTCGTTGTCCGAGAAATGGCCCAGCAACCACGGGTCATCCTTCGTTTCAGCAAGTTGCTTTGCGTATTCATTGCAAAACCGTTCAAACTCCGGATCGAACACGAAAATACAGTCGTTGGGGTAGCCGAGATGTCCGGCCTGCTGAAAGGTGCCCCCGCGCTTCCGACCGTAGCTGCCCATGAAGTTCCAAAGCCGGGTGTAAACCAATGGCGGGTTGGCGGCCCGCAATTTTTCCGTGTCCGACCAGCCACCCAATCCGTTGAACCCGTTTGCCCGTAATAGTCCAGTCGTTCCAACCGCCCAATTTGTCACCGAGCCGAAGCGTGCGGCCAGTGCCGCGTTCGAACCTGGCGTGTCGGTGGTGCGCACCGATGCCACGCCCTTGTGCAGGAACAAGCAGCCCTCCGGATCCACCAGCCACCAGCGGTCCGCCACCTTGTCCGTGCGGAAGAAGCCGCTTGCCTGGGTTTTGCGGGCCGTCCATCCGCCGTACCGGGAAAGGTCCGTGTCGGTGCGGAACGCATCGCTGGATGGCAGGTCGGCCAGGGTACGCGTGGGATAGTTCCTCCATTCCGCGTCCGGCTTGAAAGCGGCGGCGACCATGCGGGACGCCGCCGGCGCACAGTTGGTCCAGACCAACCCGCCAGCGGCAGCCATCACAATCGCAAGTGTGTTGCCCTTCAATTTCATTCGGTTCATGCGCAGGGTGCCACCTTCATCCCAGATCCGGCCAATCCTCGCGGCGGAACATTCGTCCTGTCCGTCCGCCCTGATGTGCGCGGCTTACGGCGCCAAGGCACGGTAAAACCGCTGAGGCAGGTTGGTCGGGGCGAAGTCGGTGAAACTCCAGATTCCGTTGGTGTCTGCGACGTTGGTGCTCACGGGCAGCCAGATCGCCGAGGCCAGGTTTGTGGCGGCCATGACGCAGTACGTCTCGCCCGTGCCGCCGTGAAAGAACATGGTCACGCTCTGGTCCGGGTTGAGCGTGATCCCGGTGATCGCCGGCGTTGTGGGTGCCGGCGGCGCTGGGGGAACGACCAGCACCTGCAGCGTCGCGTTCGTGCGCGCCAACCGCAGGCCGCCGGTGTTGTTCGCCGCATCGTCCCCGCCCGCCAGCACGAGCGTGATGTGGTTGCCCGTCAGAACGCTGGCCAGGCTGTTGATGGTAAAATTGTAGGACGTCGAGGCGCTGCTTGGGAACAGGAACGAAGCGCCCACCGGGCTAGCCGTCAGCGGGCCGCTGGTCAGCAGGTCGTTCGATGCCGTGTCATTGGCCTGTGCGGTGTTCCACGTCACGGTGGAACTGAAGCCGTTATACGTCTGGTTCAACGCCCATAGCTGCGCGCGGTGCTGGTACGTGTTGGTGTGCGTGGTGACCGTGAACACCGCTTGCGTGGTGCTGCTCGCGGTCAATCCGGTGAGGTCAAATTTAAAATACGCCTTGCGCGCGGCGTCGAAGGGCGGGGCGGCGTATTTGACCAAGATGTAACCGGTGGCCACCTCGTCCTGGTCCGCCGCCGCGTTCGCGCCGCCGCGGACGAACGCCTCGGCCGTGGCGAGCAGGTTGGTCCAATACGGCGTGCCGCCCGGGGGCGTGACGGTGACGTTCACGGCCGCGGAGTTCGTGCCGCCCTGGCCATCGGTGATGCTGTAACCGAAGCTGTCGCTGCCGGTGAAATTCAGATTGGGCGAATACGTCAGCGTGCCGTTGCCGTTGTTGATCACCGCGCCGTTGGCGCCTTGCGTGAACGAAACGATGGCAAGGGTGCCGCCATCCACGTCGGTGTCGTTGGTGAGCACGTTGACGACGGCCGGCGTGTTGCGGGGTGTTGTTGCCGAGTCGTTTTGCGCAATAGGCGGATCGTTCACCGGCGCGACGTTGATGGTTACGGTGGCGATGCCGGAATCCGCCGTGCCGTCGTTGGCCTTGTAGGTGAAGGCATCAGGGCCGGAGTAATTGGTGTTCGGGGTGTAGGTGAAACCGCCGTTGCTGTTGAGCGCGACCACGCCGTTGGTGGCGTTGGACACCAGCACGGCGGTGAGGACATTGGTCTCGGCGTCGAAATCATTCGCGAGCACGCCCGGGGCAGTGACGGCCAGGGGCGCATCTTCGGTGGCGGAGTAAAAATCATCCGCGGCCACAGGTGAACCATTGGATGGCTTGAGCACAATGCGCAGGCGCGGCCCGTTGCCGGTTTCGCTGGTAAGAATCTTGACCCCGTCGGGTTGCGTGTCCCCCGTGGCGAGGGAGGGCAGTTCCACATCCCAGCGCGGGTCCTGGGAGACGAGGAAGGAGATGGCGCAGTTGGTGCGCCCGCGCAGCCAGTCGGTGACATCAATCAACTGCTCGCTGGGATTGGTGGAGTTGACGACGACCTGTCCGACGATGAACGCGCTGTCGCCCGCGCCGGTGACGCACTGCCTGGCGATGGTGTTGCCGGCGGTGACATTTTGTTTGAGGTTGGGGGCAGTGGCCCAAGTGATGGCGTCCTGCGACCAGTTCGTCGCGCTGAGGGCGTAAACGTGTGATTGGGCGGTGACGTTGGTTGTGGCAGCGGCAGCTTGGAGGGAGAGGAGGGCGAACTCGATGTTCGCCAGGGGGATGCCGCCGAGGTTGAACTTCATGAACGCGGCGCTGCGGTTGGCGGTGCTGGCGGGGTCGTTGCGCGCGGTCATGCTGGTGTTGCCGCCATAGTTGTTGTTCTTGTTGGAGCCGTCGCGTGTTTCCGCGTCGTCCGTGGCATTCAGGATTTGCTCCGCCGCCTGCGGTTCGATGGGGACGGTCAGGAGCCAGACGCTGTTTGCTGCTTGCGAGCCGGCGGCGATGGTCTTGTTTGCCGGCACACTGGCCCAAAGCCTGCCGCCGCCATAGTTGGACTCGCTGACCTCTTCCAGCAGGACGCGATTCCCGACGGGCACGGGCAGCGCCGACAGGGCAAAATCAATCGAAGCCGCACTCACGGTGTTGTTGACCGAGAACAGATGGTAACGCTTGCGGACGGGATCGTAGCTGGCGTGGACATCGAAGCTGGTCGCGCCGCTGCCCTTGGTGGTGTTGAGGCGGCTGCGTCCGGTGGCGAAGGCCTTGTTGAACAGGCGATAGACTTCGCCGGCCTTGACGATGCCGCCGACGTTGTAAGGCGCGTTGGCGTTGTCCACGTAATGCATCGCGTTTTTCGCGACCGGGTAGGTGGTGGGCGCGCTGCGTTCGGTCTGGGAGAATTTGAAGCAGTAGAACTCCGCGCAACCGTTAGCCAGGAGGTTGACGCAGATCGCGCCGAAGCGGGAATACTCGGCGGGCGTGTCGAGCGTCTCCAGCAGGGTGTCGAACGTCGCGCCGGTGTGGGTGTTGAACTCGGAGATGGAGGTCGGGAAACGCGGCTCGGGCGCCATGTCACTGGTGAGGAAGCCGTTGAGGTTGGCGAGGTCGCCGCCGAAATTGGCGGGGGAGCTGTTGTATTGGTGATAGTCGTAAACGTGAATGAGTGAGAAGTTGGTGTCAGTCTGGCCAAGAAAATTCAAGTGACGGTTGGTCACGACGCTTTCCCCCCAGCCGGGATACGAGCTGTCTGCACTGCCAGAGGTGACCGGCGCGAGAATCCGTGGCGAGAGGGATTTGCCGTAGAGGGAATTCACGTCGGCGAGCGCCGATTGGACCGCGTCGGAGACGAGCTGCAGCCGCATCAGGTGGTTTGCGATCGTCAGCCCGTTGGCGTTGGGATGATTCGGCTCGTTGAACATCTGATAGCGTTCCACATCGAAGTAGCGGCCCAGGTAAAAGGCCTGCGCGTAGTAATGCTGCCACAATTCCCATTTGCCGGCCCAGTCGTTGGCGTTGGTGATAGGAAGGCGCGACTCGCTGGCAGTGATCTGGGCGCAAATCTGAACACCCAGCTTGCGCATTTCGGTGAACGTGTAGTTCGGCACGATGTGATTAGCGGGGTACAGGTCGTTGTTCGCGTAGCGATTGTCGAACACGGATGCGCCGGTCCAGTTGATGTAGGAGGTGTTGAGGGGATCGGCGCGCAAAGCCGCCTTGCGCGCGAGGAACGAGGGCTGGCTGTTGACGCCGTCACCGACGGGCGCGAGGTCATCAGCCGGCTCGATTTCGCTGGGTGAGAGGAAGACGCGCGCCCCGTTCACGCCGGCGTAGCGCCACCAGTCCCTGGTGTTGCTGTTGGTGAGGAAATGGCCGGAGTTGTAGCCCAAGAGGCCGGGCGTCGGTCCCAGCACGTTGGTGGTGAGGGTGAGGGTGGCTGCCGGGAGCGAGCAGCCTGCGAGCAGTGCAAGCACGACCAACCAGCAAGCCGCGCGTCCGCGAACTGCCGGCGCCCCGTTGTTATGCTGCGTCAGTCGCAGGGCCATGCCTCAAAAACGCCGGGGCAGCCTGGTTGCGACTGCCCCGGCAGGTTCATGCTCAATTCGCCTACCGTTTGATGCGGTAGAACGTGTTCACCGCCGGGCGGGCGGTTGTGGCGCGGAACAAGCCGGGCGGACCGTTGACGGTGATGCTGGCCGCCACCGCGTTGGTGAACGGGCCGACGACAGTGGCGGCCCCGACGAGGGTGAAATCACCGGGAACATCCGCAACGCCACCCGTGAAGTCAATGAGCAGGTCCGAGCCCGAAACGCCGATGGCCGTGATGGCAGGGATTGTGGGTGGCAGAGCGGCGCCGTTGACCGTAAGCGTGGCCGTGCCGCTGGGGGAGACACCGCACTCGTTGGCGACGAACACCTGGTAGATGGCCGCATCATTCGTCGTGAGCGGCGTGACGGTGAGCGAAGAACTTGTTGCTCCGGGCAGGTTCGTGCCGGCGCGCTGCCACTGGTAGGTGAACGGCCCGATGCCGGTCGCGGCCACGGTGAACGTCGCACTGCCGCCCGCGTTGTTGGTTTGCGATTGCGGGTCCGTGTCGATCTGCGGCGGGACCGAGACGACGATGGAGGCGACTGAACCGGTCACAACGCCATAGAGGTTCGAGACGACGACGTAGTAGTTGTAGATGCCGCCGTTGGTCACGGTGACGTTCTGCGTGTTGGGCGTCCCCGGGCCTGCCACAACATTGGTCGTGTCGGTGATCTTGAACCACGTGTACTCGATCCGATCCGTGCCCGTCGCAGCGATCGTGAGTGTGTTCGTGGTGCCGGCGCAGTTTGTAACACTTGAAATGTCGGACGAAATGGACGGCCCCACCGTGGGTTTGGTTGAAATGGCCACCTGCAGGTCATCAATGAAGAGCGGCCCGGTGTCGGATCCCTGGCGCAAACTGATGTCATGGATCGTGCGGTCGGCCGCCATGTCAAGATTGGTCACACTGGTGGGCGAGCCGAACGGATCAAGCGTCAGGACGGATTGGGCGTTATCCTGATCGTGAACGAGCCGGACCGTGTATGGGACCCCCGTCGAAAGGTCCACCGGAAGTTCGACCTGATCGCCGCCCTCGGTGTTCTGGAGGCGCAGGCGGAAACCGCCGGCGGAGTTGGTGGTGGAAAGGCGGCCCCGCAGACCCGAAGTGCCGCCCGCAGTTTCGTCGTAGAGTGAAACCACGGTGCCGGAAGCAGGCGAGGCGGGCGCACCGGTCCATTGCACCTTGAACGTCGTCGTGAAAATGCGGCCGGCGCCGGACAGATAAGGGGCATCCTTGAGCCGGGCGATGACGCTTTGCACGTTGGCGCCCGACAGAAGCTGCACCACGCCGGAGGACACCTTGACCTTCGTGCCCCCGGCACCCGAACGGCTGAACCAGAAGTCGCCCGAGTCTGTTGAAATCGGGTCGAAGCCGGTGATGTCCGTGATAAGGTAGTCGAAGCGGTCGGAGAACACGACATTTGTGGAGGGCAGCACCATGACGCAATAGCGGTTGGTCGAAGAGATAAAGTAGGTACCGAGAACTGGATCAGTGTTCGTACTGGTGGCCACAAGAATGATCGGCGCGACTCCATCCTGACCGGCGACCGGCGTGACCGTGACCGTGCGGTTCGTGCCTGAACCGGACACCAAGATGCCGGTATTAAGCACCAGATTGGTGTTGCCGCTCGTCGCAGTCAGTTGGATGAGTGAAGAATCGATGCCGGGCTGCGTCACGCTGACCGGGAGCGCGATGGCGGTGTTAATGGGGGTGTTCGTATGCACGGCGGCGATGGTGGGCGCGGTTCCCAGGACCGTAATCTTAAAGTATGCCTGCGCAGGATTCCCGTCCGTGTCAGTCGCCGTGATGGTGATGTTGGCGCTGCCGGCAACAAGTCCATTTGTGATGTAGAAGTAGCGATTCGTGCCTGAACCGCCGAAAAAGATGGAATTGGCCGGCACAACGGCTTCATTCGATGAGAAGGCCGACATCACGAGGTTGTCAGCGCTTTCGTCCAGGTCGGAAACGGTGAAGTAGTTTGTGATCGCAACCGTGGCGCCTGAATTCTGGTCGCCAATGCTGAAATCATTGATGTAGGAAATGCTCGGCGGATTGCCGGTCGTGATGGTGTAGAGCGTCAATTGCGATGAGTTCGTCGCTATACGCACCGGCGAGTTGGCGTTGTAGACGGAGTCGTACATGCCGGTGAGCGCCAGACAGATGGTGTTGTCGGCCATGAGCACACGCCCCCAGCCATTGGATCCGCCCTGCAAGGTGAAGGAGCGTGTTTGTCCCACGCCGGAGGTGATGACATTGGAGATGCTCAAGGAAGTGGCCGTGAGCGGGCCGGTGGTGAGCAGGTTCGAGTTCACCAAGCTGTTCGCCTGGGCGTTCGCCCAGTTGATGGTCGCCGGGTTGAAGGTCGTGTAGGGCTGGTCAAGTCCCCAGAGGCGAACGCGGCCGGTCTGCCCGCTTGCGAGCGTGAAGGAGAACACGAGATTGGCGTTGGTGTTCACGCCGGGCGGGACGTTGAATTTGAAGTAACTCTTACGCGTGGAGCCTGACGTGCCGAGTGTGGAGCCGGATTTGGCCTCGAGGTAGCCGGTGGTAAGGGTGTAGGTAAGTGAGTTGGTGTTCGTGAAAACACCGCCGCCGCGGATGTATGCATCCGCAAACACGTTGGTGGTGATCAAATCCGCTCGCGATTGTGGCGCCAAAGCGAGTCCAATCACGGCCAGGCCCAGGATTGAGGAACAGAGTTTGTTTATTTTCATACTTTAGGGGGTTGGTGGGGTTTGTGGTTTCAAAGCGTGTTTGCGGGTCCAACTTTGCGCGTCTCGACATGCCAGTCGAAATAAAGCGCATTGCGAACTTTGCCATGCACCGGCTCGGTCGGCGGCTTGAACGTCCAGCCCGCTTCCGGGGATGAAGTGCCATCCACATCGATCTGCGAGTAGATCAGATTCCCCTTGGGCGCGGCGATGATGGCGGAAAGTTTCATGGGCTTGGCAGCTGGTGAGGGGTAACCATACGGGCGAATGACGCGGCTGCCATACGACGGGTCGGTGATGGGGATGTAGGCCGGGTCGGTCGAAGCCAGCTTGCTGTCGCTGTAGAGGAAGTAGCAGTGATGCTCGGCCACAGAGCCGTTGCCAATGCTCACTTTCATCGCCTTAGCGTAGGCGGGACAGAACATGACCTTCGCGTAGTTCGTCACCGTCGCGGACGGCGCCGGATAGGAAAGGTAGTCCGCGATATAGTAGACGAGTTCGTTCTTTGAACGTGCATCGTCCATGTAGTTTACGCGAACACCGCCATAAAGACCCGTGCTCCGGCCTGGGCCGGGCGGCAGCACGTCGCCGTTGTCGTCCACGAACAACTGCTGCGCCAGCCCTGTCTGCTTCAGGTTGGAAACGCAGTTGGCTTGCAGCGCCTTCTGCTTGGCCTTCGACAATGCCGGCAGCAACATCGCCGCCAGGATGGCGATGATGGCGATGACCACGAGCAGTTCGATCAGGGTGAAGGCACTCGCAATGGGTGCGCGGCGGCCACTAAATGACGGGTTGAATCTCATTCTGCTTATTGTGTCAGGAAGATCCGCCTCAACCAGTCAGCAAAACTGCGGACAACCGGGGGGCATGGAAAAGGCAGGAGCCGCCTTTCGACGGCTCCTGCCACTCAACCAACCCAACCACCAAAAGCCTCCTGCCGTCCCGGCCCCACGACTCTGCCGGTCCGGGCAGACAGGGGCGGGAGCGGGAGCGTTTCAGGCTGCATTCAGCCATTTGTTTAACGCCGTCCGGCAGCGGCGCACACGCCCGCCCACGGACGCG
>JAFMIZ010000033.1 GCA_017853715.1 Pedosphaera sp. | reverse complement strand
ACACCAACAAGACCTATGGTGTCGAACTGTTGCCCACCCTCTATTCCGTCGTCGGACTCACCAACAACGACTCCGTCACCAACGTCACCCTCACCAGCACGGGCAGTCCGACCAATGCCACCATCGGCAGTTACCCGATCCTCCCGGGCAGTGCGCTGGGCGCGGGTCTGACCAACTACTCCATCACCTTGAGCAACGGGACGATGACGGTCGATGCGGCCACGCTGACGATTACGGCGTTGGACACCAATAAAGCCGTGGGAGTAACACTGGTGTTTGCGGGGACGGAATTCACCACCATTGGCCTGACGAACAGCGATTCTGTCACCACTGCCACACTCGCGAGCGCAGGTTCCGGAGCCGGTGCAGCCGCTGGCACTTACCCGATCACCATCACCAACGCGCTGGGCAATGGGCTGACCAACTACCTCATCAGTTACGTCACTGGCACGCTGACGGCGACCAATGCCGGGGTGCACTTCATGATCACTTCGGTTGTGTTCACCAACGACGTGGCGACGGTCACCTGGAACTCCACCAGCAATGTAAGCTATGTGCTGCAATACAAAGACAACCTCATCGACCCGACTTGGATCGATTCGACCTTTGCCGTGCTGGCGACCGGGGAGAGCACTTCCACCACGAACACTCTCGATGGCGCACCACAACGTTTCTATCGGATCCGCACCGCCACGGTGGTAGCCCCCGTGCCAGCGCCGTTGATTCAGTCGCTCATCGTTGACGGCACCAACGCGATCGTGACTTGGACTTCCGTGAGCAATGCCACCTATCAGCTACAATTCAGGGCCAGCCTCGATCAGGGGAACTGGACTCCGGTAGTTCCATCCGTCATGGCCACCGGCGCCAGCACGTCGCTGACAAATGACATGGGGTCGGACAGCCAGCGATTCTACCGCGTGCAGGCAACTTGGTAAGCCAATCCACAAGCAACGGATTTCAATCAGATGAATCTCCTAAAACCGATATTGCGGGGTCGAGGCTGCCTCTGTGTTAGGATCGTGGGCCTCGCCGGACTGCTCGCCTTCAGCACAAGTGCGAATCCCATCGTCACGGAGAATGCGTTGGCCGGCAATCCCTCCAGCGAGTGGGATGTTGTGGGCGATGGCGATGATTCCATTCAGGGTTTTGCGACGTCAATGAGCGTCAACAAGGGCGAGACGATTCAGTTCAAAGTCAAAACCACAGCCACCAGCTATCAGATCAAAATTTATCGAATGGGATATTACAACGGCAATGGGGCACGCTTTATCACCAATGTGCTGCCCTCGGTGAGCCTGCCTCAAAGCCAACCTAACCCGCTGACGAACAGCGCGACTGGACTGGTGGACTGTGGCAACTGGGCCGTGTCCGCCTCGTGGACGGTCCCTACCAATCTTTGTTCGGGTCTTTATATTGCGCGCCCAACCCGCGCGGATACGCAAGGGGCCAGCCACATCCTATTTGTTGTTCGGGACGATCATGGTGGAGCGGACATGCTTTTCCAAACTTCGGACACCACGTGGCAAGCATACAACACTTACGGCGGGAACAGCCTTTACGGGCTTTATCACATCAATGGTTGGGGGGTCAACCGAGCTTACAAGGCTAGTTATAACCGTCCGCTGACGACCCGCGAAACACTGGAATACTACTCCCTATGGATTGGCGAGGTTCCAATGATCCGTTGGCTGGAGGCGAATGGTTATAACATTTCCTACATCTCGGGAGTTGACACACACCGGTACGGCAGCCAGTTGACCAACAATCATAAAGTGTTCTTGTCGGTGGGCCACGACGAGTATTGGTCAGCCCAACAGCGAGCGAATGTGACGGCCGCCCGCAATGCCGGACTGCACCTGGCCTTTTTTAGCGGTAACGAAATGTTCTGGAAAATTCGCTGGGAGAACTCCATCGACGGCTCGAACACACCTTACCGCACCATGGTTTGCTACAAGGAAACCACCACCAGTGCAAAAATTGATCCCAGCCCAGAATGGACGGGCACCTGGCGCGATCCGCGGTTCAGCCCACCTTCAGACGGAAATTTTCCCGAGAACGAGATCACCGGCACCTTATTCGTGGTCAATGGCATTGCCACAAACTCCCTGGAGGTTCCGGCGGATTACGGCAAGCATCGAGTTTGGCGCAACACAACCGTAGCCTCGCTTGGGGCGGGACAAAAGGCAGTTTTCCCGAAGGCAACTTTGGGATTCGAATGGGATGCCATCGTAGATAACGGATTTCTACCGGCTGGGCAGATGCGGCTCTCCCTCACGACGGCAGGAAATCTGAACGTGCTTCAGGATTATGGCAGCACATACCAGAACGGGAGCGCAACCCACAGCCTATCACTTTACCGTCACCAAAGCGGCGCGTTAGTTTTTGGTGCCGGCACCGTGCAATGGCCATGGGGACTGGATAATACACATGCACCCACATTCGGCGCTTCCGAAGACGATCGCATGAAGCAAGCCACGGTGAATCTATTTGCCGACATGGGCGCACAGCCCGGCTCCTTGCGGCCCGGCTTGACGGCAGCCAGCGCCAGCACGGATTTCACCGCCCCCGTTTCGAGCATTACGAATGTCCCCCCCGGCACGATGTTCACCAACGGAGCCACCCGGATCATCGCCGGCACTGGCACGGATTCGGGCGGCGGACTCGCGTGGGGTGTGGAAGTTTCCACCGACAACGGCATGACCTGGCACCCCGCCACCGGACGCACCAACTGGACCTACCAGTGGACCCCCCGCGTGAACGGCGCTTACACCATTCGCAGCCGTGCGGTGGACGATAGCGGCAATTTGGAGAGCCCCAGCACGGGCGTTGCGGTAACCGTCACGAATCCACCGTTCAACTTTGGCACCGTGGGCAACACGGTGGACGGGAATACCACCGATGATATTTTCGCTGTTTCCCCTTACATCAACGCGAACCGCTATCAGGCGGCGTCAAACATGCTGGTGTCGGCGATCCGCGCCAAGGTTGGCGGAGTCACAGGCAGTTATAAGTGCGCCATCTACGCGGACAATGGGAATGGGAGCGTTCCGACTGAATTGATCCAGTCCACACTGGCGGTTACCAACCCAACCACCGGTTGGCAGACTTTCCCGCTTAATTCGCTGACCGTTATTTCAAACGGAACTTTCTACTGGCTGGCTGTTTGGTCCGATGCCACCAACGCTAAAGTTTACCTTTCCGGCACGGGTGCCCCACTGCGTTGGGGGCTTTACGGGTTTAATGATTGGCCCAAGCAAATTGTTACCACCGGCTCCGGCAGCGCCAGTTATTGCATCTATGCCACTGGTGGCGCAGCGCCGGTATTCAACGGCACACCCACAAACCGCACCATCGCCGAACTGACTTCCTTGTCGGTGACAAACGCGGCCACCGATGCTGACACCGCGCCACAGAGCCTGCTTTACTCTCTGCTAAATGCCCCGAGCAACGCCGTAATCAGCCCTGCTGGGGTCATCGCTTGGACGCCCAGCGAGGCGCAGGGACCGTCCACCAATAACCTAATCACTCGCGTAACCGACGGCACCCTTTCAGCTACGAACACGTTTCAAGTTATCGTAAGCGAAGTGAACTCCGTCCCGGCGTTTACAGCTACACCATCCAATCGCACCGCGGTTGAACTTACGCCCCTGACCGTTACCAATGCCGCGACCGACACCGACGTTCCCAGCCAAACTTTGACTTACCAGCTGCTCAGCCCGCCAAGCAATGCGGTGATCAACGCCAGCGGCATCATCACGTGGACGCCAAGCGCTGCGCAGGGTCCCTCGACCAACAACCTTGTAACGCGCGTGACCGATGGAGCGTTGGCAGCCACAAACAGCTTCCAAGTGATCGTGCTCGACGCAAATGCCGCACCTGTTGCGTTTGGTCAGTCACTCACGAATGCGGAGGATACCAACCTACCCATCTTGCTCACCGTCTCCGATCCGGATGGACCGACCACCAACTACGTAATCACAGCTCCGCCTACGCACGGCACCCTGAGCGGCACCGCGCCTAATCTGAGTTACCTGCCCAGCACAAACTATTTTGGACCGGATTCATTCGCCTTCCGAGTCCACGACGGGAGCCTGACTTCGTCTGTCGCGTCGGTAAGCATCCTGCTCACCAACATAAATGACGCACCCATGTTACCAGCGTTGGCTGATATTTACACGGGAGTCTACAACACCGTGGTGGCTTCAAATGCAGGCACGGATGTGGATTCCGCACCAAGCGCACTCGCCTACTCCTTGCTTAGTGCGGGTGGCGCAACCATTTCGACTAATGGCGAGATTTCGTGGCTGCCTAAATCAGGACCGCAAACAAATCTCATCACCTCCGTCGTCACCGACAATGGAACACCGGCACTAAGCGCCACCAACTCACTGCTTGTCATCGTCACCAACTCGGTGGAGCGACCGTTCATTCTGTCGTTAGTCCCGGACGAAACCAACGCGGTGTTGACTTGGACATCCATTTCGAACGCCTTCTACCGGGTTCAATTCCTGGATGATTTCTCCACGGCGAATTGGACAGACTCGACTCCTGATGTGGGTGCTGTTGGTGATACGGCCTCTGCAACGAATGATATCAGCGGCCAGCCTGCAAGATTCTATCGCGTGGTCCTGCTGCCCTAGGGAAATACGGTTATTCAAAGTATATGATACCCATTGCAAAACCATGCCTCGACGATCGCGAGGCAGACGCCGTCCGCCGGGTCATCAAATCTGGTTGGATCACCCAAGGCCCGGAAGTCGCTGGCTTTGAAAAAGACTTTGCCGAATGTGTCGGCGCGGCCCACGCGTGCGCAGTCTCGAACTGCACTACAGCCTTGCACCTCGCCCTCCTGGCGGCGGGTGTAAAATCTGGAGACGAAGTCATCACGGTCAGCCACTCCTACATCGCCACAGCTAACAGCGTGCGCTACTGCGGCGCCGTGCCGGTATTCGTGGATGTTGATGCGCGCATTTTCAACATGGACCCAGCGCTGGTTGAGGCCGCCATCACGCCCAAGACCCGCGCCATCTTGTGTGTTCACCAAATCGGCATGCCTTGCGACATGGCCAAGCTGGTTCCGTTGGCGAAGAAGCACAATCTGCCGCTTATCGAGGACGCCGCGTGTGCCATCGGCAGCGAGATTTTGTGGGAAGGTAAATGGGAGCGAATCGGAAAACCCCACGGTGATGCCGCCTGCTTCTCGTTTCATCCTCGCAAGATCCTTTCCACGGGCGACGGCGGCATGTTGACCACCAAACACGCGGATTGGGACAAGAACTTCCGGCTCTGGCGGCAGCACAGCATGTCTGTTGCGGATACGGTGCGACATGGTTCGAACCAGGTGATATTTGAGAGTTATCCGGAAATAGGTTACAACTACCGCATGACCGATGTGCAGGCCGCGATCGGTCGCGAACAGTTGAAGCGCTTGCCTGAACTGGTTGTGCGTCGCCGAGCGCTGGCCTCCCGCTATCGCGAACTTTTGTCCGACGTGACGGGATTGCGGTTGCCTTTTGAACCCGAATGGGCGCGCAGCAACTGGCAGAGCTTCAGCGTGCGTCTGCCCGCAGGCAAGGATCAGCGCGCGGTCATGCAGGCGATGCTCGACAAGAAAATCGCCACCCGCCGCGGCATCATGAACTCCCACGTTGAACCTGCCTACCGCAAGGAGCAGTGGCGTGCTGCGGGCTCATTGGAGCAGAGTGAGCGGGCGCAGAACGAAACCATCCTGCTGCCGTTGTTTCACCAGTTGACGGAAGCCGAACAAGACATGATTGCGGCCAACCTGCGCGCCGCATTGGGCCAAGGGTGACTGTTTTATGGTCAGGCAACGGATACATTCTCTGTGTGCGGCTGGGCTGGCGCTTTTTCAGGCAGCAGCCAGCGCTATCACATTTGACGGCGCCACGACGTATCAATCCATCGATGGTATTGGTGCCAATGTCAACTATCGCAGTTGGGACCAGTCGAATGTTCCCCCGGTGCTGCAATCATTCAT
Source organism: Pedosphaera sp. (assembly GCA_017853715.1). Classification (GTDB taxonomy): domain Bacteria; phylum Verrucomicrobiota; class Verrucomicrobiia; order Limisphaerales; family DSYF01; genus DSYF01. The sequence goes on along the minus strand of JAFMIZ010000033.1, from coordinate 19,260 downwards.
GGACGAAGCGGGAGTGTCACTGTTCCGGCTTACATTCGACCTGACAAACTGGGAGACAAATAACGATGACCCCAGTTCCACCAACTACAACTGGGCTTATTACAATCAAATCTATAGCTCACCCCAATTCACCAAGCTGTGGGACATGCTCGAACACCTGAACCGTAGCGGATACTCCAACCGCGTCATTCTAACTTTCATGGGCTGGGGTCCGTCTTGGATGATGGACACCGACGCCCGCAGCTTGAAGCCCGGCATGGAAGATGAGTGGGCGGAGATGATCGCGTCGGTACTCATCTACGCGCGAAACACTCGCGGCGTGCAGGTCAGCCTGGTTACGCCAAACAATGAGCCGGACATCTATGACGAAGGCATACGCATCACCAATGCGGCCCAGTATGTGGACACTTTGCATCGGCTGGCATCAAAGCTGGATGCGGCTGGACTGACGAATCTTTGGTTTGTCGGTCCCTGCCGCTCGAATGGCTCCACGAACTTTCTGAGCGAACTGACTGCGGATGAAACTGTCATGGCCCGGCTGAAGCACATTGGTGTTCACGCCTACAACAATTCGCAGGCAAACGCACAGGCCGCAGTGAATTGGATGGCTGGCTCGGCTTATCCGGACCGCACCGTTTGGATGACGGAATACAACACCTGGTGTCCAACGTGCGACACCACTGACACGGGGTTTTTTGACGAATGGGTAAATGCCCGGGCCACGGCAGAGCACTTGTATTATCATCTACAAGGGGATGCTTCCGCCGCACTGGCATGGGAAGGCTACGACAGCACCTACGCACATCATTACAACAATTGGGGCTACTTTGGCCTGGTCGGCGTGGATGACATCAGCGCCCCAGTCAAAACCTACACCCCCCGCAAAAGCTTTTATACGGTGGCGCAAGTCAGCAAATGGGTGCGCCCGGGCGCGCAGCGCATTTTTGTCAGCCAGCCAAACACTTGGCCGCTTACTTATTTGACAGCGTTCAAGCACGATGCTTTGGAGCAAGTGGTCATTTCAGGCATCAACGCCTCCTCCAGCACCCTCGTGCTTCAGGGCACACTTGAGAACCTGCCAGCCGTGACGAATCTGATGTTGTATTACACGTCCGCCATTGCCGACCTGGTTGCTGGCGGAAATATTTCAGTCGCCGGGAATGGTTCTTTCACAGCTGCCATTCCAGCGGACTGTGTTTTTACCTTGGTTGGGATCAGAGCAGAGCCACTCACGCAGAGCGCTCCCACCACCGTGATTGGACTATCCACCAATGCGCTGGCGCACTTCTACTTTGATGTGACCAACCCGGTCGCGCGCGTCCAATTCGATGTGGTGAACCCGACGGGAGATGTCAGCCTCTTCGTGGATCGCGACCATCCATCCGATGGAAAAACGTTGGTTCCGTATGCAAGCCGGCAGCCGGGTGCAAGCGCTGAGCAGGTGGTCTTGCGCGAAGGGACGGGAGTGAAGGCTTTAAGTGCGGGGCGCTGGTATGCTACCGTGCGCAATGAATCCATCAGTCCCGTGTCCATGTCGCTCAGAGCATCGCAATTCGCGCTCTCCGGGCTCCCACTGCAGCTGCGCGCCGTGACCTCTCCGGGTTTGATATGCCTTAGTTGGAACGCTGTGCCCGGCGCGTCCTATGTGGTCGAGGGCGCTTCGAATTTGGCCAGTGGACCTTGGCTGGATCTGTCCGGAACCATCACTGCCTCTGGCACTAACGGAACTTTTTGCCTTCCAGTAGGAACTGCGACGCAACTTTTTCGCGTCAAGGAAGGTGTGTCGAACAGCGGCCTCTGATAACTTCACACCACATGCATGATTGCATCATCGTTGGTGGTGGCATTGTAGGTCTAGCCACCGCCTATTCCCTCATCACTCGGGAACCCGGACTGCGATTGCTGGTTTTGGAGAAGGATTCAACGCTGGCGGCGCACCAAACCGGGCGCAATAGCGGCGTGATTCACTCGGGCATCTATTACAAACCCGGCAGTTACAAAGCCCGGTTCGCCCGCGCAGGCAGTCGCTCGATGGTGGCGTTTTGCCGCCAACACGACATCCCCCATGAAGTTTGCGGCAAAGTCATTGTAGCCACGCAGGAAAAGGAACTGCCGCTTCTGGAAAAATTGTTTCAACGCGGACTCGAAAATGAATTGCCGGTCACCAAACTGGATGCCGGCCAAGTCGCGGAGATTGAACCGCACGTCCGTTGCAGGGCCGGCATCAAAGTGCCGACGACGGGCATCGTGGACTACAAACGAGTTTGCGCCCGGCTCTCCGGGTTGGTTGCGGAGGGCGGAGGGGAAGTGCGCACCGGGGTGGAAGTGACCGCAATCAAGGCGCTTGGGACTTCCCACATTGTCAAAACCACTGCGGGCGATTTTGAAACGGGGTTTGTGGTCAATTGCGCCGGGTTGCACAGTGACCGCGTTGCTCGCAAGGCTGGCTTGCAACCCAAGGCCAAAATCATTCCGTTCCGGGGCGAGTATTATGAACTCGTCCCGAATCGCCGCCATCTGGTGAAGACACTCATCTATCCGGTGCCGAATCCAGGCTTTCCATTTCTCGGCGTGCATTTCACAAAGATGATTGACGGCTCTGTTCACGCGGGACCAAATGCCGTGCTAGCCTTCAAGCGTGAAGGTTACCATAAGACTGATTTTTCCCTCCGCGATTCGTGGGAAACGTTGACCTACGTAGGGTTCTGGAAATTGGCTTGCAAGAACATGGGAGAGGGCTGGATGGAGATGCGGCGATCTTTCAGCAAGAAGCTCTTTGTGAAGAGCCTGCAAGGACTCATTCCCGAAGTGACGGAGGCAGACGTTGTCCCGACTCACGCAGGCATTCGGGCGCAAGCGTTGTTGCCCGATGGCGGACTGGTGGATGATTTTTTCTTTGTGGAGGAACAGCGCGCAATACACGTCTGTAATGCGCCCTCCCCAGCCGCCACAGCGTCCTTGGAAATCGGGCAAGCAATCACCGCAAAGCTGCCTGCCTTGCGTCGTAAATCAGCGTGAAGCGGCCAGCGGACGATCAGTTTTTAGAAGCGAGACAGGTAGTAGCGCGCCCGTGGATCCTGACATTCGAGCCGCCCGTATTTATTGACGACGCCGGTCTGCCAGATGGTGCTCCAGTTCACGAGGCCGGTTGGCGCCTGCAAGCCATGCGAACACCCAGGCGCAGCCGGAAAACAGACGCGACACGGCCCAATACCCGCCCCCGAAACCATCAGCACAAGACCCGGCACTTGGAAGTTAACCGCTAATGAAGGCGGGCTCTCGACATAATACGGGTTGTAAGCGGTGACGTAGAACGTATAGCTCAAACCTTCCTTCAAACCATCAATTTCAACATACGTACTTCCTCCCACATCCACCCGCGCCAGCAGCGTGGTGTTCTCCTCAAACGCATAAACGACGTAGCCCGTTGTGGTGCTATCAGTGGAACCGCCCCACGCCAGAGCCACCTTGCGCTCCGCCCAGGCTGGACTGCCAGAACGCACCTAACCAGCGCGATGATGGCAAGGAGGCAAGAGGGGGGGTATTTGCCGTCATTAGGCCATTTTTAGCCACTCTTCGCTCACTCTAATTCCGCCCCTTGGCCACCAAGCACTTCTGCCAATCGAGCCGCGCAAGCCCAGCGGGGGTGTGAGCAAGTTTTGATTTATTCACAACGCACCCAGCAGACACTTGAGCCCGCAAGCACGCTGATTAGCCAATGAAGCCTGCTTCATCGGACTGAAAAGTTCTGGCAGGAATGCTTTCTGCAGTTACTTTCCGCGTATGAAGAAGATACTTATACGAATCGTACTCGTCCTCGCGGTGTTGTTGGTTGCTTCAGTAATCGCGCTCTCGCTGCTTCTGGACAAAGCTGTCCAGAAAGGCGTGGAGACCGTCGGTCCCAGAATCACGCAAGTCGCGATAAAGCTCGCCGGGGTAAAGCTATCCATTCTCAGCGGCGCTGGCGAAATCAGAGGGCTCGAGGTAGGCAACCCCGAAGGCTATAAATCGCCGCAGGCCATTAAATTGGGCAGCGCAAGCCTGGCGATCGACCCCAGTTCATTGCTCGCGGACAAAGTGGTGGTGAAGTATATCCGGATCTCCGCGCCGGAAATCACGATTGAAGGCACACCCAAGAACAACAACCTCACCAAGATTCTGGAGAACGTTCAGCAATCCGCCGGCGGATCCAGCACCAACCAAACCGCTGAGCCCACGGCAAGTGGCCCGGGTAAGAAATTGCAGGTAAATGAATTCACGCTTACTGGTGCCAGGGTAACTTACATCGTCGCAGGCCAAACGCTTCAGCTCTCAGTTCCCGACATCAAGCTCACTGATTTGGGCACAGGTCCAGAGGGAATCACAGGAGGCGAATTGACCGACCTGGCACTCAACAAATTACTCGACGCCATCATTCCGGTGCTCACCGAGCAAGCAGGGAAGCTGGGCAAGCAGGCAGTGGATGCAACTCTGGACAAGGCGGTCACCAGGGCAGTAGAGAGTCTAGATGGCTTGTTCAAGAAACAGCCATAACTTCACCATCATTGATTTGTTATGCCGCAGGCTTGCCTGCGGCATTTTTCTTTGACTCAAGTCTGGCCCGGTTATCATTCGTTCAGCCAACCACCATCACCATGGTCCAAATCAAATCACGCGCCATCCCCTCCTCGTTGCGACGCGTTAACGAACGCACGCTGGTCTCATTATTGATGCGCCTTGGGCATGCGTCGCGAGCGCAGCTCGCGAAAACGGCGGGCATCAGCCAACCCACGTGTGGCAAGATCATTGACGAGCTCATCACGCTCGGCCTTGCACACGAGGTCGAAGATAGCAGCGCCGCTAGAGACTGCGCCGGACGGCCGGGCAGGATGGTTCAGCTCGACGCGCAACGCCCCCGATTCCTGGCCATTCAATTCGATGTCAACGAGACCAGTTTCGCACTCGTGCCCGTCGGCGCAAAAGTCGAGGACTGCTGGAATTTAAAGGTGCCAACCACCGACTCTGCCCAAGGATGGCTCAAACAGGCCCGAGCAGCCGCAGGCAAACTAAAGTGTCAGGACCTGTGTGGGGTGCTCGTCAGCGTGCCTGGGATTGTGGACGAGCGGGCGGGAAAAATTCTTTTCTCGCCGAACCTGCACTGGTCTGAAACGGCAGATTTGCCCGCGCTGATCGCGCAAGTTTGGAATGCTCCCGTGTTACTCATTCAAGAGAATCGCGCCGCGGCTCTGGGACAACTATTCGCGGATCCTTCCCGTCCCGATTTTCTGCTGGTCGATTTTGGTCAAGGCGTCGGCGGAGCCATCGTTGAGAGCGGCCGCCTTTTTCAAAGCCCATTGCCCATGAACAGCGAACTGGGGCACACGCCAATTCCGGGCAACCGCCGTCAATGCGGCTGCGGCGCAGTGGGTTGCCTCGAAACAAAATTGGCGCTCCCGGGGTTGTTGCGCTGTTTTGCGGAAGCCAATCGCGGTCAGCCCGAAACTTGGGAGGCGTTGGAGGCGCATGTTCGCAAGCAAGGCGTTCGACCGTGGTTGACAGAATGCCTCGATGCAACTGCCGGTGTAATCGCCGGCTCATTGAATGTCCTGGGCCTGCGTTATGTGGTCATCACAGGAAGCTTGGCCCAGTTGCCGTCCATTGTGGTGGATCACTTGTCAGCTGCCGTACAAGGTGGCGCCCTGTGGGGCCGGTTTGGTGAGGTGACCTGCGTCGGGGCACCGCGCCGCCGCATCGCTGGACTGGCCGCCGCTGGCATTGACCGCTTGCTCCTGCCGTTGGAAGGCGAACGGCAAATGGCGGGCGACTGAATTATTGTTCAATCAGCCGGTTTCTCGCCGCAGTTGATGCTCATCATTCCACCAAGCAAGTTGACTACGCGGACGTTTTTCATTCCCAACTCACGCATCGTTGAAGCGACACCATTCTGAGCGGGGTAATGCTTCAGGGATTCAAGGATGTAAGCGTAAGCCGAGGCATTGCCGCAGCAAAGCAGTCCGAGAAACGGCACCGCCAGGCGCAAATAGGCAAAATAAATGGCGCGCCACGCGGCGTTATCCGGCTTGCCAAACTCCAGCACCAGCAATCGTCCACCCGGTCGCGTAACACGCAGCATTTCTGTCACACCCGCCTCCCAGCTGGAAAGATTACGCAACCCATAACCCACCGTAACGACTTCAAACGTACCGTCAGCAAAAGGAAGTTGCAGTGCATCGCCTTGAATGAACTTCGGGTTCGCCTCACCCCCGCGCGCACGCGCCACATCTAACATTGGCGCACTGAAATCCAAACCCGTCACCGTCGCCCCCGCGCGCGCCAAGCGCAAGGCGATGTCTCCCGTTCCGCAACAGACATCCAGCGCAGTCGCGCCAGACTTTACCTCAGCCATGCGTACCAGCCGGTTTTTCCACGCACGATGCAGACCGAAGCTCTGGAGATCGTTGATGAAGTCATAACGCCGAGCAACGGCCGCGAAGAGTTGGTTTACCTTCGCCGCCCGCTGTTCCCCGGGGTCATAGAATTCGTTGCCCATCGTCGTTCTGCCGTGCCTCAAAAGGCGGCGGAACTGTGCCGAATTCGGGACTCTCAGGCGAACCGAATCTGCAATTGCGCACGGCGGGGCAGTATTTGCGCCCAATTGCCCCCCCCCGAGGGGGGGGCACAGCCCGTCCTCTTTTGACGCAACATCGGAAGGCGAACATGAGTGCAAAAAAGATTTTGATCGTGGACGACAGCTTTGTCGTGCGTAAAGCCCTTCAGCTAAAATCGACGCAAGCGGGCTTCGACGTGCGCATCGCTGGCGATGGCGGTGAAGCGCTAGCAACACTGCGCAGCGACCGACCTGACCTCATCGTTCTCGATATTGATTTTAGTCACGGCGGCGGTATTGCTTGGGACGGCATTCTGATCATGCAATGGATTGGTCGGATTGAAGAAACTAAGAGCATCCCCGTCATCATCATCACCGGTCAGGATCCCGCCAAGTTCCGCGACAAAGTCTTGAAGCTCGGGGCCATGGCCTTTTTCACCAAGCCCGTAAACAAGGAGATGCTCGTCAAAACGATTCGTGAAGCGCTGAGCCAATCTGTTCCCGCAGCCAGCGCAGCTTGACCCAATTTTTCGGCCCGTCGGATCGAAGGGCCTCGCCCGTTGCGTTCAACCACTCCCGCCATAAATCTCTTGCGCGAGAGGGCATTTTGCCGCTTGCTACGCGGGCGGGTCGCTACTGGTAAAAGAGAACGATTTTCTGGCCCGCATTTCCATGCGCGGCAAATCAAAGAACAGTTCAAAATCTCTTTCAGTCATGGTGTTGGGCGTGGGCTCGTTTGCCCACAGCACCTCGCAAATCCTGCATGACGCCGGGGCGGATGTAGCCACGTATTTGACGCGGCGCAACGGCAATTACCCGCCCTCGCTTGTTGGGCCGACGTTTCACTTCGACGATCATGCCAGCCCGCTGCCGCTGCTCAAACAGCGCAAGGTGGATTTCGTGTTCCCGCAATCCATCGACTGGGCGCAGCAACCGTGGGCGGCCGAACTGCTGGCCAGCAAGATTCCCATCCTGTGCCCGACTGGCGAAGCGATGTTGCTGGAGCGGGAACGCGATTTTGCCCGGCGGCTGTGTCGCGAATGCAAGATCCCCTTTCCTGCCGCACATGTCGCTCCGAACAAGCTAGCCGCTCTGCGCCTGCTTAAAAAAAGTCCAAAGCCTTACGTCATCAAGAATCCGCTCTGCTCGCCGACCAGCCCTGTTCACACCATCGTGTGCGAGACTGTCGAGGATACACGCGCATGGCTGGATCACGTGGACTACGCAGAAGGGGTGTTCCTGCAAGAATATCTCGGACGCGCCGAAGCCGGTCACATCGCGATGGTCAGCGCTGGGGAAATCCATTCGCTCGTGACCAATCAGGAATACAAACGCGCACACGTTGGCGATCTGGGCATCGTGTGCGGCGCGCCGTTGGGCGGGCTGGTTGAGCGTGATTCCGGGGATAAATACGGCTTGGCGAAGGCGCTCATCCACCCGTTGCAGCCGTGGTTCAAGCGCGTCAACTTTCATGGTCCGGTGCAAGTGACCGCCTGCAAGATGGGGCGCAAATGGCACGTCATCGAATACAACATCCGCCTCGGCATCACGTCGGGCTCGATGATTCTGCGCTTGCTGGAAAATCCACTCGAAGTCCTCTGGAATACGGTTCGTAATCAGCCCGTTGCACCGCGCTTCCGCGACGATGCAGCGTTCGGCTGCTCGCTGACGCTGGCCGGTTACGGCTATCCCCATTTGCAGGTGCACGGCCCCAATTTCCCGGTGGAACAGCACGGCGAAGTGGATTGCGATCTCTGGTGGAACGAAGTCGAGCGCTCACGCGACGGCAAGCTGACCACTGCCGGACATCGTTACGCGGACTGCATCGCCTTTGGCCCAACGGCGGAAAGTGCCGCGAGCAAAGCGATGGAGAACATCCGGAAGCTGCGCGTGCTCGGCAGTTACTATCGCACCGACATCGGCCAAACACTCTGGCCGCCCGGCACGGTTTGAAACGGAACAAGTAATTTGCAACACGACCGAATGCATTTCGACTCGTCAGTATTGCCGCAACGCCCCGCGTGGATTGAAATCGATCTAGCCCGGTTGCGGCGAAACTTGCAACTGATCCGCGCTGACTTGCCCAAGCCGGTCCAATTGCTCGCCGTTGTGAAGGACGACGCCTACGGCCACGGGGCGATTGATGCGGCGCAGGTCGCATTGGAAGAGGGCGCAACCTTCCTGGGCGTTAGCACGCTCGATGAAGCCGTGTCACTGCGCGATGCCGGTATCAAGGCCCGCATACTTCTCCTCGGCGAACGACAGGAATCCGAATTGCCGTGGTGCGTGGCTTACGATTTGACCGTTTGCCTCAACAACGTCCACACCGCCGTCAAACTCTCCCGTGTGGCGGCGGGATTTGAAAGGCGCGTGCCCGTGCATGTGAAGATCAACTCTGGCATGACCCGGTATGGCGTGCGTTGGGACGAAGCATTTCCCCTGCTCGAAGCCATCGGCAACGAGCCGTGGTTGCAACTTGAGGGAGCGATGACTCACTTTTCGCAGTCCGATGAAGAAGTGAAGGATTTTGCCATGCTCCAGATGTCGCGCTTCGATGAGGTGTTGACGCTGGCGAAGCATCATCGCGTCGCCGTGCCCATGCAACACCTCTGCAACAGCGGCGGCTTTCTCGACCTGCCCCAGGCGCATCGCGACATGGTACGTGTGGGGATCCTGATGTATGGCATCTTTCCCTCGCAGGTGTGCCGCCGCCTTGAAGGCATACAACCTGTAATGGCCATCAAGGCGCGCATTGCGGCGCTGCAAAGGCTGTTGCCCGGCGAACACGTCGGCTACGGCATGCGTTACACCGCCACTGCGCCACGCCGCATTGCCGTGTTGCCCATCGGCTACGGCGACGGCTTCCCCCGTGTTCGCAACCAAGGTTACGCCCTGCTGCATGGGAAGCGTGCTCCTATCCTTGGCGGCATTGCCATGGATGCATTGATGGTGGACGTTACCGACATTCCCGAGGCACAAATGTGGGATGAAGCCGTGCTCATGGGCGAACAAGGCAATGAAGTCATCACCGCCCGCGACATGGCCCAGCTCAAAAACTCCGTGACCTACGACGTGCTGACCGGCTGGCGCCTGCGCCTGCGCCGCAAGTGCGTGAACGGGAAGGCTGGCCAATGAAACTCGTTTTCTCAGAACACGTCAGCGACTACGCGCATTACATTTTCCCCTACGCCATCTGGGGATTTCCCGAGCGCGGCGAAACGCCCGCGCAAATGTTCGATGCCGGTTTCCTGCCATCCTCCCGCAATTTGGACCGCTTCTACCTCTGTCGCCACGTGCGGGTGAATCTGAACCGCTTCAAGCCGTCATCCGAAAATCGCCGCGTGTTACGGAAGGGCGAAGGGATTCAATTCAAACTCATCCCGCGCGCGGAGTTCGATTACACCGCCGAGCGCCGGGCTGCCTTCAAGGCTTATACCGACATCAAGTTCGGCAAGGATTCGATGAGCTTTGCGCGGCTGGACTCGCTTTTTGACAGCCCAATCATTTCGCACCTGCTTGTTTTCAACGACTCTAATACCGGCCAGGAAGTCGGTACCGCCACGCTTTATTTGGAGGGCAACGAACTGGCCTTTTACTACTATGCCTTCTACGACCTGAATTATTTTCAGCGCAACCTTGGCATCTACATGATGACGTCCGCCGTGGCGGAGTTCGCGCGGCTTGGGACGCGTCACCTTTATCTGGGCTCGTGTTATTCGGAAAACGCACTCTACAAAACCCAGTTCGCTGGGGCGGAGTTTTTCAACGGGTTTCGGTGGAGCCTGGATCTGAAGGAATTGAGACACCTTCTCAAGCGCGACAGGCCGGGAGCTGAATGCCATCTGGTTGAAAGTGAGGAGTTTCAACGCGACTTTTACGCCGGCAATTTGACCCGGATCAAGCATGCCAGCCCTTTTGGGATGCCGTTGGCGTGACTTGGCAGGGCTTTTGGCACTTTACTATGTAACCATGAGGGCCTAGGTTGCATCCACTGATGAGTATGAATGTCACGTTTGCATTTCTTGGGTGGCCTGAAATCGTCGCAATTCTCGCGGTGGTGTTGCTCCTATTCGGAGCCAAGAAGCTGCCGGAACTCGCCCGCGGCCTCGGCGGCGGGATCAAGGAGTTCAAGAGGGCTTCGCGCGACATTCAGGACGAAATCGAGCGGTCCGTAGAAGAACCTCCGGCCCGCAAGCCGGTTGCTCCGGCCCAGCCCACTCAGTCCCAGTCCAATTCCCCCTCGAGCGGCAACGCCTGATGTCCTGTCTGCCCCATGACGGACAACTTCAGTGGTCAGTCCCCCGACCCCGAAGAGGCTGAGGGTGGACCGATAAAGTCTTTCCTCGAACACCTCGAGGACCTCCGTTGGACTCTGCTCAAGGTGGTCTCCGCCTTGGTGATGGGCATGATTATTTGCCTGCTCGGAGGCAATTACCTCGTCAAGATTCTCACCTATCCGTTGGAGCTGGCCGCTGATCGGTCAGCAGTTGAATCTCCCGGCGTCGTTCCGCTCCACTGGGGCACCAACCTCGTCGCCAAGTTTGACCGCTCAGAGCTCGCCTCGCTGGTATCGGGGGTGGACACCAACGCGGCTGCGCTTCGCATCGTGCCCAAGCAGGTCAACGACTCCATCATGCTGACGTTGCAGGCAGACACCAACGCATTCGTTTCCCCCAAGAACCACGGAGTCATCCTGAAAAACTACAGTCCGCTCAGCGCGTTCATGGTCGCGATCAAACTGGCGCTTTATGGGGGAGTAGTCCTGTCGCTGCCGTTCATCCTCTACTTCATCGGACAATTCGTGTTGCCCGCCTTGAAGGTCAAGGAACGTGAATTCGTCCTGAAGGCATTGGGCTTTGGGGGCATCCTGTTCGTGCTGGGCATGGCCTTCTGTTACTTCCTGCTGCTGCAGGTCGCCTTGATGGCCACCGTCGAATTCTCGAGCTGGTTGGGCTTTGGCGCAGACGAATGGCGCGCGGAAGATTACATCAGCTTTGTATGCATGTTCATGCTGGCCATGGGAGCCAGCTTCGAGCTGCCAATTGTCCTGCTGGCACTCGTCAAAATTGGCCTGCTCAACTACCGCACACTCTCGCACTACCGGCCCTACTGGGTGGTCGCAGAACTAGTCATCTGCGCCTTCGTCACCCCCTCCGGCGACCCCTTCACCATGCTGCTCATGGCGTTACCGCTGCACCTGCTGTTCGAGCTGAGCATCCTGATCGCCCGTTATTGGGAATGGAAGGACCGCCGGTCGGCCACCTGATGCGGCTGGGCGGTTGGCGCCATTTTATTTGGGAAATCCGGCCGAATTTGGTCTCAAAAACCGACATTGACACCGCGGGGTAGTTTTGGTGTTATCTTCTCCCCTTTGCGGGATAGAGATTATGTATGCTGTTTTAGAAACTGGTGGGAAGCAGTATCGCGTTGTTGAAGGCGATACGCTGGAAATCGAACGTCTCGAGACCGAGGCCGGCAAGCCGGTCACTTTCGACCGCGTGCTGCTGGTCAGCAACGACGGCAAAGTCTCTGTGGGTGCGCCCACGGTGACCGGCGCCAAGGTTGTGGCTGATGTCATCGAGCATAAGCGCGGCGACAAGGTCACCACCTTCAAAATGAAGCGCCGCAAGGGCTATCACAAGACCATCGGCCATCGTCAGGAACTGACCGTGGTCAAAATCACCAACATCAACGCGTAAAACTTTATGGCACATAAGAAAGGTCAAGGCAGCGTCCGTAACGGACGTGACAGTGTAAGCAAGCGTCTTGGCGTGAAGCGCTATGGCGGGCAGGTCGTCAGCGCCGGCAGCATTCTCATACGCCAGCGCGGCGCGAAGTTCGTCGCCGGCAAGAATGTCGGCACCGGCCGTGATTGGACCCTGTTCGCCCTCGTGGACGGCAAGGTGTTCTTCGACCAGGACAGCAAGCGAGTCAACATCACCCCCGTCGAAGCCGCCGCAAACTAAGCTCTCTCTCCCAAGAACGGCGAGGTCATCGGCCTCGCCGTTTTTTGTTTCAGGCCCCAATTTTTCCGAACTACATTCTGCCGCCATGTTCATCGATGAAATCAAGGTTTACGCCCGCGCCGGTCACGGCGGGAAGGGTTGTGTGGCATTTCATCGCGAAGCTTACATCACCAAGGGCGGCCCAAGCGGCGGCAATGGCGGACGCGGCGGCGACGTGATCCTTGAGGCCGATCACGACCTGAACAATCTCATCGCGCAATACTATCAGCCGCGCCTCATCGCCAAGGACGGCGAAGCGGGCATGGGCAAAGGCATGGATGGCAAAGCCGGCAAGGATCTGATCATCAAAGTGCCCTGCGGCACGCTTGTTTGGAAACTCCCCGCCCCTCCCGCAGCAGAGAACGAGGGCGAGACCGAAAGCGAGGAGCCGACGAGTTCAGGCTTCAAGGTGAGCAACAGCAACCGCCCGATCATTCGCACCTCCGGTGCCGGGCGAGCCATGGAAGTGGATTTATCAGCGGATGACGATAGCGGCGGCAGCACTTTGACTGGCGAGCGTGAACTCGTTTGCGATCTCACCCAACACGGCCAGCGTTTCACCATTTGCAAGGGTGGGCGCGGTGGCCTTGGCAACCGCAACTTTGCCACCGCTCGCCGCCAGACGCCGCGCTTCGCGCAGCCGGGCGAAGAGGGAACAAACGAGGGTGAATACCTGCTCGAACTGCGCATCGTCGCCGAGGTGGGGCTCGTGGGTTATCCCAACGCCGGTAAATCCACCCTGCTCACCGCCATTTCGAAGGCGCGCCCAAAGGTTGCACCGTATCCTTTCACCACGCTCACGCCGCAAATTGGCATCGTGGAATATGCCGACTGGAAACGCCTCACCGTGTGCGACGTGCCCGGCTTGATTGCTGGAGCACACCAAAACGTCGGGCTGGGCCACAAATTTCTCCGCCACATCGAGCGCTGCAAAATCCTCATCATCCTGTTGGACATGGCCGGAACAGACAACCGCGAGCCGTGGGAGGATTACAAGTCTCTCTTGGAGGAATTGGAGCTTTACGACCCCGGACTCCTCGAGCGACCACGTTACATCGTGGCCAACAAGATGGACGAACCGCAAGCCGAGGCGAACCTCAAGGCCTTCAAGCGCAAGATCAAGAAGACCCCGGTGCTGCCCATTTCTGCCGCCTTCGACCTCGGCATGGACAAGTTCAAACAATTGATGCGCGAGGCTGTCGAAGAGACCGAAACGGCGGACTAACACGAAGATGGAGAATTGAAGATGGTGACGGTATCACTCGGCTAGCCTCCATCCCCGATTCTCAATCCTCGTCTCTAACCTGGATGATTACCCTTTCCGACATCAGCAAATCCTACGGCAGCAAGACTCTCTTCACGGAGGCGACCATCCAGTTGAATCGCGGTGATCGTGTCGGTCTCGTCGGCCCGAATGGCGCGGGTAAGACCACGCTGTTCAACATGATTCTCGGCTACGAATCGCCTGATTCCGGCGAGGTCATCCGCGAGCGTAACATCCGCGTCGGGCATCTGCCGCAGGAAAGTGCACCCGCCGGAAACGAGACCGTGCTGGAACTCGCCACGGCCATCACGCCTGAATTCGTTGAGCTGCGCAAACAGGTGCTGGCCTTCGATGCCGGTCATCACGAAGAAGGTAACGAGTGGCACGACGACTTGCACAACCGTTACAACGACCTTGGCGGCTATCAGCTCGATGCCAAGGCCAAGGGCATCCTCAAGGGCTTGGGGTTCAGGGACACTGATTTCGACCGGCCTGCCCGCGAACTCAGCGGCGGCTGGGTGATGCGCGCCCACCTTGCCCGTTTGCTCGTTTGGGAACCGGAGATGTTGATGCTCGACGAGCCGACCAACCATCTCGATTTGGAGACGGTCATCTGGTTTCAGGAATATCTCACTAATTATCCCGGCGCGATTCTCGTCATCTCCCACGATCGCGAGTTTTTGAACTGTCTCGTGGACGGCATTCTCGAGATCCGCATGAGCCGCATCTACCGTTACCGCGGCAACTACGATTCATTCCTCGAGCAAAAAGCCGCCGCCGTTGCGCAGCAATGGGCCGCCTACAAGAACCAGCAACGCGAGATTGACCGGTTGAATGACTTCGTCAAACGCTTCGGCGCAAAAGCGTCCAAAGCCTCGCAGGCACAGTCCAAGCTCAAGCAGATCGACCGCATGGAGAAGCTGGAGCCGCCCGAAGCCGAGGCCGCCACGGTTGGCTTCACTTTCCCGCAACCCGAGCGCAGCGGTCTCAAGGCAATCACGATGGAAGGCATTCACCATGCCTACGGGGAGAAGGTGATCTATCGCGGCGTGGATTTTGAGGCGGAGCGCGGCCAGCGCATCGTGCTCGTCGGTCCGAATGGCGCAGGTAAATCCACCTTGCTCAAGCTGCTGGCGGGAGTGATGCCGGTGCAACGGGGTACGCGCACGCCCGGCCACAACGTCAGAATCGGCTACTTCTCCCAGTATCGCGCGGAAGTGTTGAACGAAAAGTTGACCGTCCTCGAAGAGGCGCTCAACACCCCTCAACGCGTGACCGAACAGTCCGTGCGCACCGTGCTCGGCTGCTTCCTCTTTTGCGGGGATGACGTCTTCAAGAAAATCTCCGTGCTGAGTGGTGGCGAGAAAAGCCGCCTCGCACTGGTGAAACTCCTGCTCGATCCGCCCAACCTCCTGCTCATGGACGAGCCCACCACGCATCTCGACATTGCGAGTGTGGATGCGTTGGTCAGTGCGCTGAAGGATTTTACCGGCACCATCATCTTCATCAGCCACGACGTTTATTTCATCCGCTCGCTCGCCAATCACGTCGTCCACGTCAACGCCGGCCAACTCAAGCATTACCCCGGCGGCTACCAGTATTACTTGGACAAAACATCCGCCACATCAGCCCGGGCCGCGTTGACCGCCGGCGGAGCCGGAACACCGGCATCAGCCCCAATCGCCAAAAAACCCGCCGGGCCAGGCGAGGATCGCAAGGAACAGAAACGTCGCGAAGCGGCTGAACGTCAGGCCCGTTCCAACGCGCGCAAAGAAGCCCAGCAACTTGTGCATCAACTCGAGAAACGTATCAACGAACTCGAAATGCGCCAATCCGAGATCACCACGGAACTGGAGAAGCCTGAGACCTACGAGAACGGCGGCAACGCCTCCATCCTCAATCGCGAGATGCGCCAGAACGAGATCGAGCTGGCGCGCCTCACACCGGAGTGGGAAGTCGCCGCCGCCAAACTGGCGGAAATAGATGCTAAAGAGTAAGCGCGTGACCCACCGTTAACTTTCTTTGGCTGCGGGACGCGGGCTCAACTAGAATCCCCGCGCTACTTTCAATCGATTGCGCCTCGAGAAACGGACTCCGGGGTTCTCGCGCAACTCAAGTCATTGAACGGGAACGCTCTGCCGCCGGGCGCGGCGCTCTTCCGGGCCTCGCATTCTTACTTCAACTGCAAGGATGCGTTCAGCATTTACAATCACGCGCCGGCGAACTTCTGCGCAAGCACCAAGCAGCGTGGTTGATTGACCACGAGGCTCAGAGTCCCGACTTTCCCGCAACCTTAGCGCCATTCATTTTGTGAGTTGTGTGCGGCATTTGCTTGATCGGCAATGCAAGCCCCCCCACAGCCGACCGACTAGAAGCTGGCCACAGCTGGGCACTATGGCGCGTGGCTGCCAAGTATGGGCCCCAGAAGCAGCCATCCGGCGGAACGTCGGAATTTCCGTCTTCCGGACCAATCAGGGTTGCTCTGATCGAAGCTGATGATGAAGACGTGGTGGGCGCTCGGAGCGGCGTTGGCCGACAGCGTGGCAGGGGGCCAAACAGCCACGACCCCGGCTAATTTCCGCAGATGAAATCGATTTATGATATGGACGGAAATCGGACGCTTTCGGAGCCTGTGCGATTCAGAGGAACACTGGCGGCCACAACTCAAAACTGCTTCAAGAACCGCGTGTCGTTCTCGTAGAAGAGGCGGATGTCAGTGATGCCGTAACGGAGCATGGCGATGCGTTCAATGCCGAAACCGAATGCCCAGCCGGTCCAGACTTCCGGATCATAGCCGACATTCTCGAACACTTGTGGATGTACCATGCCGCAGCCGGCGATCTCCAGCCAGTCCTTGCCCAGCTTCTTCACGAGTGCGTTGGTGAAATCAATCTCCAGACTCGGCTCGGTGTAGCTGAAGTAATGCGGACGAAAGCGGAGCTTGACGTCGCTGCCGAGCACGTCCTTGAACACGGCTTCGACCGTGCCCTTGAGGTCGCCCACGGTGACGTTCTTGTCCACGTAAAGGCCTTCGATCTGGTGGAAGGTGGGATTATGTGTGGCGTCCGCATTGTCACGGCGATAGACGCGGCCCGGCACGATGATCCGCACGGGCGGCGGCTGCGACTTCATCACGCGGATTTGCACCGAACTTGTATGAGTTCGAAGGAGATTGGGTCTCGCGTCCGGGGTTTGGGCATTGGCGGCTTTACCAACGTAAAAGGTATCCTGGAGATCACGCGCGGGGT
The DNA here is from genome assembly GCA_017853715.1 of Pedosphaera sp. Classification (GTDB taxonomy): domain Bacteria; phylum Verrucomicrobiota; class Verrucomicrobiia; order Limisphaerales; family DSYF01; genus DSYF01. Next base: position 2,157 of record JAFMIZ010000033.1, on the reverse strand, counting down.
GGTCTGCGGGTGTGTTCAGGGCGTCGAAGCAGTGATATTCGTCCTCGATCTCCGGTCCATCCGCGACGACGAAGCCGAGCTTGCGGAAGGCGCGGACAATGTCGTCGGTGACTTGTGTAAGCGGATGCAATCGGCCCACGACGTGACGACGACCGGGAAGCGTCCAGTCGGTGGGCTCCTTGGGGAGCGCAGCTTTGAGTTCCAGCGTCTCGCGGCGGGCAGCCAGAGCGGCTTCCAGTTTCTGCTTGGCGGCGTTGAGGGCTTTGCCGGCGATGGGCTTCTCCTCTTTGGAGAGCGAGCCCATCTGCTTCATCAACGCGGTGAACTTGCCGTGCGGCCCAATCCACGCGCCCTTGGCAGCGTCGAGGCCGGCCAAATCTCCAGCGGCGTTCAGCTCGGTGATGGCTGCTTGTTCAAGCGGTTCGATATCGTCGATAAATCCCATAAAACTAGGGCGGAAAATAGCGGCGGACCGGGCGGAGTGACAGCCAAAAGCAAAACGGGCGACCTGTTGTCAGATCGCCCATTGTTGAAAGTGCAGGTTTGCTTAAGCTTTGGACGAGGCCTTCGTCTTGAGGGCTGCTTGCGCGGCCTTGACGATTTCGCCGAACGCCGAAGCATCCTGCGCCGCGATGTCGGCCAGAACCTTGCGGTCGAGCTCGATCTTGGCGGCTTTCAGGCCTTCGATGAGGCGGCTGTAGGTGATGCCAGCGCTGCGGGCAGCGGCATTGATGCGGATTTGCCAGAGATAGCGGAACGTGCGTTTCTTGGTCTTGCGATCGCGATAGGCATATTGCTGGCCGTGGTCAACGGCGTCAGACGCGTAGCGATACAGTTTGGAACGTTTGAGACGAAAGCCTTTGGCAGCGCGGAGCATCCGCTTGCGGCGGCTACGGGAGGCAACGGCGTTGGTAATGCGCATGGTGTGTGATCAGTAGAGGGTTTTAGCCACGGTGGCTGAAGGGCAGCGAACCTAGGATGCGCTTCATGTCCGTGCCATGCACGAGGTGACCACCACCGCGCAATGAGCGACGGCGCTTGGCGCTCTTGGTTTGCAGCAAGTGACGTTTGCCGGCCTTGGAGCGCAGCACTTTGCCGGTCGCCGTGATCTTAAATCGCTTGGCGACGGACTTCTTGGTCTTGATACCTTTTGGACGACGCATAAATCTTTCCGTTTCCCTTCAAAAAGGACGCGCACTATACGGACATGCGCTGTTCCCGGCAAGTTGTATTTTCCGCTGAAAAGATCTGCAATTCGGCCTTTTGCCCCGGAATCAACGTATTGGGCCTGCTAGGCGGAGCGCTAATGGGACTCCCTTCCTTCATCCACCGTGCTGCTGGTGGAAGTATCGCTGCACAACCCACGTTTGGTCGTGGCCGCGAATTCAATCAAAGTCCGCGCACTGGCGGATTTGAACCGTGTCTCCGCCTCCGCCAGGGCCTGTTTACGCGCCAGCCCCGACCGGAACAGCAGCCGGTAGAGTTGTTTCAATTCCAGCCGGTCCGCGCTGGAGATCCCGGCGCGCCGGAGGCCGATGATATTCAAACCGCACAGCAGATTGACCTGATGCGCGATGCAAAACGGTGGCACATCCACCGTCGCAATGGCACCGCCCTGCATGATGGAGAGCGTGCCCACGCGGCAGAACTGATGCACACCTCCCATGCCCGAGATAAACGCCCGGTCACTCACGGTGACGTGGCCCGCGAGCAGGACGGCATTCGCCAGAATGACGTGGTCGCCGATGAGGCAATTGTGACCAACGTGGCTGCCCGCCATGAACAGGCCGTGCGAGCCGATGACCGTGTCCTCCGTCAGCTTGTTCGAGCGGTGCACCGTGACGTGCTCGCGGAAGGTGTTGCTCTCGCCAATCCGTAGGCGCGTCGGCTCATCCTTGTACTTCAAATCCTGGGGGGCGTCGCCGATGACTGCACCGGCGTGGAAACGGTTGCTCGCACCGATCGTTGTATGCCCGGTCAAATACACCTGCGGCCCAAGCACGCAGGCTTCGCCGACTTCGACGTGTTCATCAATCACCGTGTAAGGCCCCACGCGCACCGTGGGATGCAGTCTCGCGCCGGGATGAACTATGGCGGTTGGATGAATCATCGTGGGACGTTACCGGCAGGGCAGGCGGCTGGAAATCTCAAAGGGGG
>JAFMIZ010000125.1 GCA_017853715.1 Pedosphaera sp. | reverse complement strand
CCTCAAGTTTCGTCATTCAATCCGCTGTCCGGTCTGCCCGGCGACTTCGTCTCGGTTTTTGGCAACAATTTTGGCGGCGCCACTGCCGTCCGCTTCAGTGCGCCAGGCGGCTTTGTCAACGCAACCATTTTCAGCCAGACAGCGGGACGGATCGACATGGCCGTGCCGAGCGGTGCCCTGACCGGGCCCATCTCTGTCGTCGGCCCGGCGGGGATAGGTTCCAGTCCGGCCAGTTTCACCCTCAACTACAGCTCGCTCCAGATCACCGTGACCAACACGCCCAATCCCGCCCAAGTTGGCCTGCCGGTGACGTATTCCATCCAGGTGAAGAATCTCGGACCCAATGCCGCCACCGTGCTGGTGACGAACATTCTGCCCGCCAGCGTCGCCTTCAGCAGCAGCACCGCCGGCACCACCGTGGGCGGCACGACTGCGGTCAACCTCGGGTCGGTTGGCGTCAACGCCACGACTGGATTCAGCGTGACCGGCATCCCCTCCGTCGCTGCAATGTTTGTGACCAACGCCACCACGGCCTCGGCTGGACCGCTCCCTGCCTATGCGGCCACGCACACAATCCATTTCGTGGAACCGCCTGCACTGTTGCGCGCCGAGTTTTATCCGCCCACAAGCCTGCTGCTCTCGTGGCCAACGATGCTCTCCAATTACGGTCTCGAGTTCCGCACCAACTTGTCGCTAGGCAACTGGTCGCCCGTGCCCACACCGCCGACCGCCAATAACGGCACCAACACGGTCACCGACCAGATGGCCAGCCCGGAGCGCTTCTACCGCCTCAAGCGATGAGCGGGGTGTGGTTGAGGTTATGGCCCAAACCTTCGCCCTGTAGCTTTTAACCTGCACCCCGTTTCAGCCCGTGTCGCTGCACGCGCTCGCCGTCATCACTCAGCTCCAGTGTCAGGTAGCCGCCGCGCTTGTGCAGTTCAATGCCCGCCAGTGCCGGACATAGCACCGGATGAAAATATTCCCAGCAACGGGCCTGGTTCAGGACCGAGGTCATGCGTTGCGCGGAGACGCCAAGCGCGCGAATGACCGGCATGCCCGCCAGCCATCGGCTCTTCCAAAACACCAGCCGCGTATGCAGGTGACCGATGACCGTCAGCACGATTTGATGCGACCGCTCCTGCACTGCAGGTTCCGCCCATAAATACGAAAGCGCGGTGGGATCATGACAGAACAGGACGATGCGTTGATCCTGTTCCAGACCGCCAAAAGCGCGGCGCACCTCGGCCACGTGTCCCGCGCGAAGTTTCTCCCACGCCATCCATTCTTCCGCCATGGCGTCCGGACGAAACACCGGCAACGCCAGCAGCGTGGACGTCACGCCCAGCAGGACATGGCGGCCCCAGTCGCGTCGCCAGAAAGGTTGCAGCCCGCACTCTTGAGTTGCCCGCGCCCAACTGCGCAAGCGGAGTCCGCCGTGATCGCCAAGCAAAGAAACCTTGCCCAGTTCATGGTCGCCGATGATGGCCTCGAGGCGATTGCCAAAGTGGCTGCGCAATCGCCCAAGACATGCTTTCACGCTCTCGCACGCGGCATCATCGCTCACGCCCACCCCCGCCACGTCGCAGGCATAATCCCCGTTTGCTATCACCAAATCCGCTGCGGACGCCCGTTCTATAAAAACATCAAGCAGGCCATTGTGCCCGACGGGATTTCGCATCCAGACGTGGTTGCGATACAGCCGCACCAGTCCGCGACGCCATGAAGCCGGCGCCTGGTCAAACTCGAAGTCCGGGCCGTGCGCCTTTTCCTGCGGCCCGGCGTAGTGCACATCACTGACAACGGCAACGCGTGTCATGATTTTTGGAGTGTGTGCGCGTTCACGCAGCCAGCATCCCGCAACGTCCACCCCGTATCCAGCCGGGAGTTACCCCAACTCATGTTGAGCCCTACGAGAAACAGGATGTGCCGCCGGCACGGTGATCAGTGCGGCAGTTCATGTCCGGGCACGGAGCACACCGGCTCTTCACGAACAGATCGCAGGTCATAGGTGCCTTCAGCCGGGCAAATCGGCCAGGCCCCGGTGCGACCGAGGTATTGTTCAATGTCGGCTTTGGTGGGAATGTCATCCGTCTTCTTAGCATTCTCCAGCGCCCACTGCTGCTTGGCTCCGTCGATCTGGCGAAGGTTGTTGACACAGGCATTCCGCATCACGGTGCTGCGCGCCTTAACAAAATTAGGAATGGCGATCGCCGCCAGCAGGCCGATGACGGGAATCATCGCAATGCTGATGTAGCCGGTGACCAGCCCACCGATGGCGGGCCCTTGACCGCGCAGCAACCCTCCTGACCGCTTGATGCGTCCTAGTGCGAGATGGCCGCAGATCACTGCGGGGATGCCGAACAGGGGACCGACGATGCAGAGCAGAATGGACATGATCCCGAGCACAAGGCTCCAGACAGCCAAACCACAAGAAGGAGATTCCGAAGGAGTGTTCATACGTGGTTTCCGAATTGTTTCCCTGCGGTCATCATTGCGGAGCGTGGGATTGTTTCAACGGTTTTCTGGACCTCCAGCACCATCGACGATCTGACAGACGAACGGTTTCAGCTTCTTGCCGGTCTTGGCTTCGTAACTCTGCGCCATGTGGGTCATGAACGCTTCCGCGGAGTGATAGGCCACCACGCTCACCGTGGCACCACCGAAGCCGCCGCCAAAGGCGCGGGCTCCCAGACAACCGTCGTGCGAGCGTGCCAAGGCCACCAACAAATCGAGTTCGGGACTGCTCGCCGCCACGCCATCGCGCAAACTCTCGTGGCTGAGCGAAACATAATTGCCCAGTTGCCGATGGTCTTCGTGCTGCAGCGCACGTTCGGCCGCTGCCACGCGTTGCACTTCGCCGACAACATGGTCAGCGCAGGCAAAGTCGCGCGGCTCCAACTGCTCGCGCGCTGAGCGCAGTGTGCGCGGCTCCAGGGAACGCAGCGATTTGGCCCGCAGCCCGCGGGCGGCAGCGAGGCAATGTTCCTGAATCTCCGCCATGCCCACCGCCGCCTCGGCCGCACACACCCCGCTGTCGCAGACGATGAGCGCGGTTCCCAGAAAAGGTGTCGGGGTTACGGACTTGAACCGACAATCGAGGCTCAGGAGGTTCCACTTCTTGCCCAGCAGCGATGTCAGACACAGCGGCCAATGGTCTGCGCCCCGTCCGGCACCGGCCAGGGCTGACGCCGCGACGCGGGCAAAATGATGTCGGTCCGGCGCGGGCAGAGGCGGGAGATGGCCGCGGTCATCGCGGCGTGGCGGCACGGTTGAACCACTGTCGCCGAGACCGAATGGAAAGAGCGTGCGCATCATCAAGGCGGCCGCAACAGCCGCAGCGGCATCTTCGCCAAGCCGGATGCCCGTGGGGATGTCGCTATGAACAGCGGCATTGAACCCGCTGAAGTGGACCTTGCGCTGACGCAGTTCCCGCAGCACGGCCTTGAAGACGTTCGCCCAAGGAGACGAAGCATTGGCTTTGGGTTCACTGATCCACAAAATCTCCGGCGCGCGGTCGGCATCGATCAGTTCAATCTTACCATCCGTGCGGGGCGACGCGGCGACATACGCATAACGATCCACCGCCGCCATCAGTGCGAGCCCTTCGTTCCCCGCGGCGTAACTGCCGAGCACCTCCAGCGCGCCGGGCGCCCGCGTCACGTGCGCAGGGCGAAAGCCGAAGTGTTGCTTGAAGAGGTCTTGGACCGCTTGGGCATCGGGGAGAACGGGCATGGGTGCTGAGCGTGTTGCGTATTGCGTGTTCCGTTACGCGCACAGGGTGCCCGACGGAACACGCAATACGCAACCCGGGATGCTCACACCAGCCGGTCAAACTTTTGGGCGAGCAGGAAATCCTTCTCGGTCAATCCGCCCTGCTCATGCGTGGTCAGGACGAGCGTGACTTTGTTCCAGCGGATATCAATGTCCGGATGGTGCCATGCCTTCTCGGCGAGCACGGCCACCTTGTTGACGAACTTGATCGCTTCGGGAAAGTCTTTTAATTCAAACGTGCGGGCAATGGTCTGGCCGCGCCGTCTCCAAGCGGGTACCTGGTCGAGCGCGGATTTGATTTCGGCGAGCTTGAGTTTGGGCATGACGGGAAGGTGGCGTCAGCGGGCGAGGCTTGCAAGTTACAGGCGAGGCGGCGCGGGATCATTGGGAATGAACCGCCCTTCCGATTCATCACGCTTGGCTTCACGCAAAAGGCTGATGCTGGTGAACCACGACCAAACCCACGAGGCGAAGAAGACGGCAGCGCCAATTCCCAGAATCCGGTAATGAATCTTCGGGTCGGCGTTTTGGTCGCTGATGAGCTGGTAGAACTGCCAAATCATCCGAAGAAACCAGCCACAAACAACCACGAACCCGGTCGTGGAGAGAAGCAGTTGACCCGTGCCTGCCACGAAGCGACGCCCCATCACCGAGCCAAGCCCGGGCGTCGCAAATTGATTTAATAGGAGGCAATTACGCGCTCGCGACGGGCTGATCGGTACGTGAAGTGAAGATGGTCTCATAGGCGATCACCCACGCGGCAAACGCCAGCGGGGCGGTGATGAACATGCCGACACAACAGACGAGCAGGCCGAGAAAGTTCACGAGGCCCACAAGCATAAAAAGACCAAAAACCGTCCACCAATTGCGATGCACCTGGGCGCGGCTGGCCTTCATGGCGGACCAGAAATCCATGCGGCGGTCGGCGATGAGCGGTATGGTAAATCCCCAGCTGGTGCTGAGATACAGCAGCGGCACGATGGCGAGAACGAACCCGAGGGCGGCGATAGCGATCAACCCTGCGTTGGGCGCTTCATTCTGAGCCATCACAACAATCGGGACAACCATGGCGATCACTCCTGGAATAGCGGTGGCCCCGGCAATCAGCGCAGGGACGAGGTGACCCAAGATCAACTGCCCAAGATTGTCACTGAAACCTGAGAATACAGCGCCAACCTCAGCGGGTTGGCGGCGGACCAGCTTCAGGATGAGCAAATACACGCCGCCCATCAGCGGCCCGGTGATGATCAGGCTCGCAATTGAAAACAGCAGGCCGATCATGGGAATCTGTGCCACGCCCGACAGGCCAAACATGATCAGCAAATAGATCGCAACGCCACCAACGAGAACCCCAAATTGGGACGTCAACAACTCCCAGCCACGCGTAAAGCAGCCGAAAATATCGAGGTCGTAATCGCCCTCCTGGATACCCGCGCGAGGTGAAGCGGAAGACGGCGCCAGCGGCGCGCTGATGGTGGGCGGCACTTGCAGCAGAGCCGCCAGCTCAGGCACCGCGCCGAGCGCCAGCCATTGTTCAGTGCCATCACGGCGGATTTGCGTATGGGCGTTCAGCCGACCTTCGCCGAGCCACTGGCGGATCTGATCCAAGCTGACCGGTCCGTATTCTTTACCGTCTGCTCCAATGAGGTGATACATGGGAATTATTCCTACTTTCAGAACCAATCTTTGCGTCCGTCCACATATAGACGGACGAATTCTTCATCGGTCTTCGTCAGATAAATGATGCCCTCGATGAGCCCTATGATGCTCATGGCGGTCGCAGCGAAAAACGTGATGCAGGTGAAGAACCCGATCAACGTTCCCACCACGCTCACAACCAACATCAGGACGCCCGTGTTGGTGTAGCCGAGAATAAATTTATGCACGCCCAGTCCGCCCAGTAAGATGCCGCAGATGCCAGCCGGAATCTTGTTGCTGGCGCGCGCCGCAAGGTCTGTGCGCGGCGGATTCATCGCTGGCGGCGGGGCGGGGCTGTTGAACAAGTCGGCGAACTCCGGCGTCATGGCCAAAGTCTGCCAAATCGTGCCATCCACGGCTTGAATGCGCGAAGTGCCATTGGCGCGGCCTTCGCGGACCCACTGCCGGATTTGCTCGGCTGCGACCGGGCCATATTGTTTTCCGTCGGCTCCGATGATGTTGAACATGGCGATCCTTTCTGAGCGAACCTGAATGAGCGCCCGCCGCATTAAACCAAGACGACAACGTGCGCCCCAGTATTAAATCGACAAGGAATTGGAACGCGGGTTGTCAGAAATGGTGAACAGGCGGCGACTGGCTTCCAGCGCAGTCGCGCTCCAACCATGCTATCGGAAAAGCAAAGCGCCGGGCTGAACCCGGCGCTTCTGAGTTATCAGTGTAGTTGCCAGCCCCGTGGACTGGACCCCAGCGGCTACTGGCCGCTCATCCCGTATGAAGCGGCGGCGGCCGCGGCAAAGAACTGAACGGCTCCGACAATCAAATTAACGACGATGCCCACACCAAACGAAATCCAGCACCACATCTTGGCTTTGTTGGAGCTTTCCTGCGCACCGGCAATGTCGCCAGCGGTCTGCTTGGAATTGACCTGCGCAGCGTAGACGATCGCCGCGATACCGCCGGGCAAACAGCAGCACAGGGTCACAAGAATGGCTTGCACGAGGTAGTTGGGAATTTTGGTTCCGGGGGTGACGCCTGCCGCAGAAAGAGCTGGTGCGGCTGGTGCCGCAGCTTGGTCGGCAAACTCAGGCAACTGCCCGAGCGCAACCCAGTTCATGGTTCCCTCGGGTAACACCAGCGTTTGCGCATTGGCGCGCCCTTCGGCGACCCACTGTTTCAAAGTGTCCGCTGAAACGGGGC
>JAFMIZ010000124.1 GCA_017853715.1 Pedosphaera sp. | reverse complement strand
TTCGCGCAGCAGCTGGGTTATACCATCAAGCTGTTGGGCATCGTGAAAATGCTGCAAAACGAAAGGCCGAAAGCAAAAAGCGGAAAGCGGATCCAGGTGTCGGTGTATCCGACGTTGATCCCCAACGCGCACGTGCTGGCGAATGTGAACGGCGTGTTCAACGCGGTGTTCGTGCGCGGCGATGCGGTGGGCGACACGCTGTTCTACGGGCGCGGTGCCGGCAAGGATGCCACCGCCAGCGCGGTGTTGAGCGACGTCGCGGATGCGGCGTTGGACCTGATGCATGAGAGCAAGAACCGCGTTCCCCCGTTCGTCCCGCACGAACGCAAGGGGGCGGTGGCCCCCATCGGCGAGGTGATTTCGCGCTACTATGTCCGCTTGTGCGTGGTGGACAAGCCGGGCGTGATGGCCAAAGTCACGGCGATCCTGGGTGCGGCCAAGATCGGCATCGCTTCCATCATCCAGCCCGAGGGCCACGAGGGCGAAACGGTGCCGCTGATCCTCATGCTGCACGACGCGCCCAATGCGGCGATGCAAAAGGCGCTGGCCAAGATCGCCAAACTGCCGGCGGTCAAGGCCAAGCCGGTGATGATCCGCGTTGAGACGTTTGACTAGCCCCATGGCGCAGATCCTTCTTCACAGCACCAATGGCAGGTCGCCGCGCGTGAACTTGCGCGAGGCCCTGATGATGGGGCAGGCGCCGGACAGGGGATTGTATCTGCCCGAGGCCTTCCCGAAGTTTGCGCCCGAGGAGATCGCCGCGTTTGCGACGATGCCCTACCACGAGATCGCCTTTCGTGTGCTGTCCAAATACGCCGATGGCATTTTGCCGGCGCACGACCTCAACCATCTGTGCCAGGACGCCTACAACTTCGAGGTGCCGCTGGAAATGGTGCGCGGCCTGGACCGCGTGGCGGTGATGCGGCTCGACCAGGGGCCGACGGCGTCTTTCAAGGACTTCGCCGCGCGCATGATGGCGCGGCTCATCGGCCGTTTCGTGCGCGAGTCCGGGCAGAAACTCACCATCCTCGTGGCGACCAGCGGCGACACCGGTTCGGCGGTGGCCAGCGCGTTCCATCGCGTGGAGGGCATCCGCGTCATCGTGTTGTTCCCGGTCGATGAAGTGAGCGCCCGCCAGCGCAAGCAGATGACCACGCTGGGCGAGAATGTTCGCAGCATCGCGGTGGATGGGAAGTTCGATGATTGCCAGGCGATGGTGAAGCGCGCGTTTGCCGATCCAGCGTTGAAGCATATTGCGCTGTCCTCGGCGAACTCCATCAACATCGGACGGCTTCTGCCGCAGAGCGTATACCATTTCTATGCGGCCTCCCGGTTGGGCAGGGCGGGCGAACCCATCGTCATCACGGTGCCCAGCGGCAATTTCGGCAACATGATGGGCGCGGTCATCGCCGGGCAAATGGGGTTGCCCATCAAAAAGATCGTCGTGCCGGTCAACGGCAACGACGAGGTGCCGCGCTTTCTGGGCACGGGCGGTTACGCAAAGATCGAGCCGTCGCGCAACTGTCTCTCCAACGCCATGAACGTCGGCCACCCGAGCAACCTGGCGCGGCTGGTGGCGATCTACGGCGGGCAGATGGATGAGACCGGCGCCATCCATCGCGCGCCTGACATGGCGGCGTTGCGGCGGGACCTGTTCTCCAGTTCGGTGTCAGACGAGGACACGCGCGCCACGATCAAGCTGGCGTGGGAGAGGCATCACCTATTGCTGGAACCGCACGGTGCCGTCGGGTGGCGAGGCTTCTGGGATTATCTGGCCGCCGAGCCGCTCAACGGCTCGCCCGCGGTGATGCTGGAAACGGCGCACCCGGCGAAGTTCCCGGATGAAATCGAAAAGCTCCTTGGCTTCACCCCCGAAGTGCCGCCGTCTTTGGCGGCGCTGGATCACTTGGCCGAGGACCACGACCGGTTGGGAGTTGATTACGAGGCCTTCCGGGACCATCTGATTGCGCGGCATCAGCCCGCCTGCAACTGATGGGTCCGGTCAGCAGGTCTGTTCAGGCATTTTCCCCTCTTTGCAAACGGGATTGAAACCCCTATTTTGCGCGTCCGCCAAACGGCGGGTTTAACATGGCATTGATCGTCCAGAAATACGGCGGCACCTCGGTCGGCAACCCCGACCGGATCAAGAACGTCGCGGCGCGCGTCGCCAAATACCATGCCCAAGGCGACCAGGTCGTCGTGGTGGTATCCGCGATGAGCGGCGTGACCGATAGCCTGATCAAGCTGGCCAAGGAAATCATGCCGCTGCCCGCCGAACGTGAAATGGACATGCTCTTGGCTACGGGTGAGCAAACCACCATCGCGCTCACGGCGATGGCGCTACATTCCCTTGGCGTCAATGCAGTCTCGCTGACGGGCGCGCAGGCGGGCATCGTCACCGACGGTGTTCACACCAAGGCGAAGATCAGCAACATCACGCCGCAGAAAGTCCATCAGCACTTGGACGCCGGAAACGTGGTGATCGTCGCCGGCTTCCAAGGGCAGACCATCGAAGGCCAGATCACCACCCTGGGTCGTGGCGGTTCGGATCTTTCGGCCATCGCCCTGGCGGCGGCGCTCAAGGCGGACCTGTGCCAGATCTACACCGACGTGGACGGAGTTTACACGGCCGATCCGCGCATCGTGCCGGCCGCCCGCAAGTTGCAGGAAGTTTCCTATGACGAGATGCTCGAACTCGCGAGCCTCGGCGCGAAGGTCATGCAGTCGCGCTCGGTCGAGTTTGCCAAAAAATTTAAAGTGGTCTTTGAAGTCCGCTCCAGTTTGAACGACAACCCCGGAACGATTGTGAAGGAAGAAACCAACTCCATGGAAGGCGTCGTCGTGCGCGGCGTCTCGCTCGACAAAAATCAGGCCAAGGTCACGCTCGTCGGCATCCCTGACAAGCCCGGCATGGCCGCCCGCGTCTTCAAGGCGCTCGGCGATGCGGCGGTGAACGTGGACATGATCGTGCAGAACGTCAGCCACGGCACCGGCACGCCTGCGACCGACCTCTCGTTCACCATGGACAAGCCTGACCTGCTGAAGGCGAAGAAGGTGATTGATGGCTTGAAGGCCGAGCTGGCTTTCCGTGAAGTGATCGCGAACGAGGCCATCGGCAAGCTGTCCATCGTCGGCGTGGGGATGCGCAGCCACACGGGCGTGGCCGGGAAAATGTTCGACGTGCTGGCCAAGGAAGGCGTGAATATCGACATGATCTCCACCAGCGAGATCAAGATTTCGGTGGTCATTGACCTGACGAAGGGCGAGCAGGCCATGCGCGCCGTTCACGCGGCGTTCATAGGCTGAGAGTGATTTCAACCCAAGGCCGGCTCCAATTGGGGCCGGCTTTCTTGTTTCAACGTGCCGGCAGCTCTGCAACTGGCTCACGGAGGATGTCGTTCTCGCCTTCGCTGCGCCCGATGATCACTGCGCCGCAGGAATCGCTGAAGACATTCACGGCCGTGCGGCACATGTCGAGCATGCGGTCCACGGCAAGGATCAGGCCGATGCCCTCGGGCGGCAGACCAACGGCGTTCAAGATGATGACGATCGCCACCAGGCGGGCCGAGGGATCCATTCGGCCGGGACACACCGCGATCGGTTGCGGGCGCTGGCGTTGGGATCGCCCTCCAGCATGGCGGCGGTGCCGTTCAATCCCGGGAGCCATCGACACGGACATGATGGGGAGCTGCTTCGGTGGCTGGTATCCTTCTGCGGCGGACCGGGCAGGGACCGCGGTGCCGTTTTTGACGGGGTCGGGTCCGGAACGGAACGGCGTCCGGGTCGGGGCGGCGGGTGGGTGACTGCCTGTTCCGCCTAACTGAGTTGAACTTGCCGCCATGGTCAGGTAGCTTGCGCCCACTATGACGTTGACTGAAAAACTGCTGGCCCGCGCGGCGGGCAAAGCAAGGGTGGAAGCAGGCGACAATGTGTGGGTCAAAGCCGATGTGCTGATGACGCACGATGTGTGCGGGCCGGGCACCATCGGGGTGTTCAAACGCGAATTCGGCAAGACCGCCAAAGTCTGGGACCGCAACCGGGTGGTCATCATCCCGGACCACTACATCTTCACGTCCGATTCCAAGTCCAACCGCAACGTGGACATCCTGCGCGAATTCTCCCGCGAGCAGGGGCTGCCGTATTTCTACGATGTGATCGACGACCCGAAGGGCGAGTGGAAGTTCGACGCCACGAAGGGCAACCTGAAGCGGCAATACGGCTCCAACTACGCCGGGGTTTGCCACGCCGCACTTCCCGCCAAGGGGCACACCCGTCCGGGAGAGGTCCTCTTCGGCACCGATTCGCACACCTGCATGGCCGGGGCATTCAACGAATTCGCCACCGGCATCGGCAACACGGACGCGGGTTTCGTGATGGGCACCGGCAAACTGCTCATCAAGGTTCCGGAGACGATGCATTTCCGTTTGGAAGGCAGGCTCCAGCCCGGCGTCATGGCGAAGGACGTGATCCTGCACTGCATCGGCGAGATCGGCTTTGACGGAGCGACCTATCGTGCCATGCAATTCGACGGGCCGGGCGTGGCGAGCCTGTCGATGGATGACCGCATGACGATCGCCAACATGGCCATCGAGGCGGGCGGCAAGAACGGCATTTTCCCCTTCGACTCACGCACGGCGGAATACGTGGATGCCCGCACCAAGCTCAACGGGACCAACTCCGCTTACGAGCCGGTCGAGGCGGATGCGGAGCAGAAGTTCGTCTATGAACACGTCGTTGATCTAGACCAGCTCGAGCCAACCGTCGCATGTCATCCCGATCCCGGCCAGCGCAAGAAAGCCAAGGAGATGAACGTGAAACTGGACCGCGCCTATGTGGGTTCCTGCACCGGGGGCAAGACCAGTGACTTTGTGGAGTTCGCCCGCGTGTTGCGTGGCAAGAAGGTGACCATCGATACCTTCGGCGTTCCGGCCACGCCGGACATCGTTCGTGATCTGCAATCCACGCGGTGGGGCGATCAGACCATCTGGCAAATCCTGGAGGACGCCGGCGTGCGCATGACCGAGAACGCCGGTTGCGCCGCGTGTCTCGGCGGACCGGTGGACACGTTCGGCCGCATCAATCAGGCCGGGCTCAAATGCATCAGCGCCACCAACCGCAATTTCCCCGGTCGCATGGGTGACAAGGAATCCCAGGTGTTCCTCGCTTCCCCGATGACCGTGGCTGCCAGCGCCATCGCGGGCAAGATTGTGGATCCGCGGGAGTATGTGAGCTGATCCGGGTGACCTTTCAACCATTCGCGAGCCCACCCGTTTTGGCCGGGTGGGCTTTGCCGTTTCCGGAGGTGTTCCAGCTCCGCAGACCATTGAGATCGTGATGGTTGGACTCATTCTTGGACAATGCGGATTCGGGTCGGGACACTTTTGGCGGTGGGGAAAAACGCTGTTTGCGGGCAAGCGACCGGTTCGGGCGGTGTTTCCACGGAAAGCGCGGCAATCCGCTGGGGGATTGACGCAGTTTTGACTTGGCACTAGCATTGCTATGTCAATTGTACGCGGTTGCAGCAGGCAATCAGTGGACAGAACCGTTCTAATAAATAATCCGCCTGCTGCTCTGTTCACGCCGTGTGAAAAAGACAGAAAGACAAACAGTATGAAGATCAATACCTCCCGTAAGGCGGGCTTTACGCTCGTGGAAATCATGATCGTGGTTGCGATTATCGGCCTCCTGGCTGCCATCGCGATCCCGAACTTCGTGAAGGCTCGTAAGACCTCTCAAGCCAAGGCTTGCGTCAACAACCTCCGCCAGATCGACGGCGCGATCCAGCAATGGGCACTCGAAACCGGTGCGGCTGCTGACGCGGCGGTTACCGCGGCAAACGTTACGCCCTACTTGGGTCGCGGCGATGCTGGCACGTTCCCCGATGAGCCGGCCGGTGGCACCTATGTATTGACCGATGTTGCTACCGCTCCTACTTGCAGCAAAGTGGGTGATCTTCCGGAGCACGCTCTCGAGTAAGTTGCTTCGCACTAGACATTCGTAACCCAGGGGGGCTTGAGACCTTCAAGCCCCCCTTTTTTTTGAACACCAGGCTTCAGGACAATTTTTGGGGCGACCTTGAGCACCGGGTTTTTTTGCAGTCTGGACATCACTGAACATGACAACGAAGCATGCTGCCAAACGAGGTTTTACCCTCGTGGAAATAATGATCGTGGTCGCAATCATCGGTTTGCTTGCAGCGAGCGCGATTCCGAACTTCATCAAGGCGCGGGCGAGGTCGCAGGCCAACACCTGCATCTCCAACCTGCGGCAAATTGATTCGGCCGTGCAGCGATGGGCCGTGGAAAATTCCAAGAGCGGAACTGATCCGGTTACCCCCGCAGATATCCAGGGATACTTCGGACGAGGTGTTACAGGTCAGTTGATCAACGTTGGCGTTAAATGTCCCGCGGGAGGCACCTATGATGTTCCCGACATTGCAAGCCCGCCAACATGCACTGTTGCTGGCCACGAATTATCCAATTAGTCACTAGCTGGCAGGGTGGACGGCGCTGAGAAGCAGCTGGCCCCCCCATAAAATCAACAACCCCGTAGGCCAGCCGGCCTCCGGGGTTCTTTCTTATCATTTGTTGCCAGGGAGACGCTGAATGAAGCCTGGATTCCAGATCGGCGTTGGCACTGACGGAAAAACAAACCGCACACAGCGATGATTCGCCCCGGCGGCCTCGGAATGGAAGTCACTGGGGCGGCGAAAGC
>JAFMIZ010000123.1 GCA_017853715.1 Pedosphaera sp. | reverse complement strand
AAAGTGAAGAAATGATGGAAGCAACGAAGCCATCTCTCAAATGCCTCTGCCTTGTTGGCGCGCTGCTGGGCGCTTCATTGTCGGCCCACGCCGCCAACCCCATCGTGCCGAACCGCGGCTTGAACGATCCGCACATCCATGTCTTCAACGACCGCGCTTATGTTTACGCGTCGCACGACCGTTCGGCGACCAACAAGACCTTCATCATGGACGACTGGTGGATCTGGTCGTCGCCGGACCTGGTGCGCTGGACCAACGAGTGCGTCATCAAGCCGGAGCAGACCTACATCGGCAGGCCGTTCACCGGCTGCTGGGCCACCGACGCGGCGTTTCGCAACGGGAAATACTATTTCTATTTTTCGGAGAAGAACAGGCAGGCGGGCGTGCTGGTCGCCGATTCGCCCGCCGGCCCGTGGCGTGATCCCCTGGGCAAGCCGCTTCTGGAGGACAGCCTCACCCCGACCCACGAATACGACATCTGCGTTTTTCAGGACGACGACGGCGTTCCCTACATCATCTTCGGGGTCTGGGATTATTACATCGCGCGGCTGAATGACGACATGATCTCGCTTGCCGAAAAGCCCCGTCTGTTGCAACTGGACCGCAAGTTCGGCCCGTATGGGGAGGGCAAGACGGACGACAAACCGAACCTCCACAAGGCCAACGGGCGTTATTATCTGACGTGGGGCTGCTTTTATGCGATGGCGGAGCACATCTACGGGCCTTACCAGTTCAAAGGTTCGGTGATGGATACGAACACCAGCTTCGCCCCCGGCTACGCCAGTCCGACGTGGCCGAACGGTCCATTGCAGGGAAGGCATGGCAACTACTTCACCTGGCACGGCCAGTGGTATTTCACCTATTGCGACATCAGCCAGTCGGGCAACCGCTACTTCCGCGACGCCTTCATCAGCTACGTCCACTACCGCGCCAGCGGCGAGATCGCGCCGATTCGCGTGGACGGCACCGGCGTGGGCGAATACCGCGTGCCGGGCCGGATTGAGGCCGAGGATTATTTCGCAGCGACACACCTGGTCAAACAGGAGATCCCCGGCGGATTCGGGGTGCGCGCCACCCGGCCCGGCGGCCATGCGGTTTTCCCTAACGTCCGCGGGCTGACCAACTGCGTTGAAATCACCCTCCAGTTCGGCTCCATCCAATCGGAGGGGCGCATTGAGGTACGCGAGCAGGGCCCGGAGGGCGCTTTGCTGGCAACCTGCGCCTTTGCGAAACCAGGGACGTCTGCCGGCGACTTGAGGGTGACCAGGCGGTTTGATCGCCCGCCAGCTTGCGAAGACCTGTGCCTGAAATTCACGGGGGCGTCCGCCGCGGTCCTCGACGCCTTCACCCTGGGCAGATGATTTCACCATGATCAACCGAACCAAAAAGCTCTCTGGCCGCCAGTTCTTCCTCGCCGGCTTGATCGCGGCTGCTTTCGTGGCGCTGGCCCCCTCAGCCGGCGCCGATTCCCTCCCGCGCAGACTGAACCTGAATGCCGATTGGCGGTTCATTCGTGAGGATGTCGCCGGCGCACAGCAGGCCGCCTGCGACGACAGCCGCTGGGCGGCTGTCAGTTGTCCGCACACGTGGAACGACACGGACACCTTCGACGATTTCGGTAACGGCGGTCATCAGGGCGAGTCCAGCCTTTGGACGGGCGTGGCGTGGTATCGCAAAACGTTCACGTTGCCCGCATCGGCTCGCGGCAGGAAGGTCTTCATCGAGTTTCAGGGTGTGCGGCAGGTTGCGGACGTCTATCTGAACGGCCATCATCTCGGGCAGGACAGGACGGGCTTCATCCCGTTTGGCTTCGACCTCACGCCGCACTTGAACCCGGGGGGCGCCAACGTGCTGGCGGTTCGCGTGGACAACCGGTTTGACAAGCAGTTCACCGGCGACACGCCATGGCATCATCCCAACTGGCACCCGCCGCACGGCGGCATTTACCGCAACGTGTCGCTCCACATCACCGACCCGCTGCATGTCACGCTCCCGCTCTACACGCACCTTCAGACCGAGGGCATCTATGCGTGGACGGAGTCGCTGACCAAGGAGCGCGCGGTGATTGGCGTGACGGCGGAAGTCCAAAACGGACAGGCCAGCGCGGCGGAGACGATGGTCAAATTCGAGCTGCTCGGTCACAACGCCCAAGTGGTTGGCCAATCGGCTGAGCCGGCAAAGGTGTCCGCGGGCGGCAAGCTCAAGGTGGCATCGCAGGTGGATGTCACCGACCCGCATCTCTGGCAGCCGGATTATCCTTATGTCTATCAGGTGCGCGTTTCCGTCGTCGCTGGCGGCATCACGCGCGATGTGGCCGTGAGCGATTTCGGCATCCGCAGTTTTCGTTTCGACCGGGACACCGGTTTCTGGATCAACGGGCGCAACGTCAAGCTGCACGGCTGGGGTCACAAGCCCACGGGCGAATGGGCCGGGTTGGGCGCGGCCATTCCCGACTGGTTGAACGATTACACTTTGCGGCTGATGCACGATGCCGGCGGAAACTTCCTGCGCTGGGGTCATTCGGCGGGTCCGGCGGTGGGCGCGGAGTTCGCCGACAAATATGGCCTCGTCACCATCATGCCCGGGGTGGATGGCGAGCGCGATTGTGAAGGCCGGGCTTGGCAGCTTCGCGCCACCGCCTTCCGCGACCTGGTCATCTACTACCGCAACCATCCCTCCATTTGTGTTTGGGAGGGCGGCAACTACAACGTCAGTCCGGCGCACGCCGCCGAGTTGCGCCGGGTGGTGGATGATTGGGACCCTCACGGCCGGCGCTACTTCGGCTTCCGCATGTCCACGCCGGACATGTCGTCGCATGTCACCATTGACATCACCACCATCGGCCGCGGCCGTGGCTTGCCGTCCTTGCCTGCCGTTGAAGGCGAATACGACCGCACCGAGGTGCCGCGCCGGGTTTGGGACAAGTTCTCGCCCCCGGATTTCGGCCACCTTGGTAAAGAGGAGGCCGGCAACACGTATCACCTCGATCAGGAAGGGTTCGCCACCAATGCCATCGCCGAGTGGTGGACGAAATTTGGCGGCGACCCGTCGCACTCTGGTGGCGCGAACTGGATCTTTTCGGATGGCACCCACGGCAGCCGCCAAGTCACGGACGTCGCGCGCGCCAGCGGCGAAGTGGACGGCGTGCGCCTCCCCAAGGAAGCCTATTACGCCCTGCAGGCCGCATGGGACGAGAAGCCGCGTGTGCATCTCATCGGCCACTGGAACTATCCTGCGGGCACGGTGAAGCCCATGTTCGCTGTCGCCCGCGCGGACAAGGTGGAGCTGTTCGTCAACGGACGGAGCAAAGGAACGGGGCAACGCAGTCTCGACACCCTCTTCTCCTGGGCGGACATCCAGTTCGAGCCGGGTGAGATCAAAGTGGTCGCCACGCGCGGTGGCAAAGTCATCGCTGAGCAGACCAAGCAGACGGCCGGTCCGGCGGTGGCCCTGCGCCTCACGCCCATCGTCGCCCCGGGCGGCTGGCGCGCCGATGGATCGGACATCGCGCTCGTCGATGTGGAGGTCGTGGACGCGCAAGGCCGGCGTTGTCCTACGGACCAGGCGCGGGTGGATTTTGAGATCGCCGGCCCGGGCATTTGGCGCGGCAGCTACAACAGTGGCACCGAGCGCAGCGTGAACCGCCTCTGGTTTGACACCGAATGCGGCATCAATCGCGCCAGCATCCGGTCCACATTCCAACCCGGCGTGGTCACGCTCACTGCCAGGCGCGGGGGCTTGCTGCCTGCGACGGTTCAGTTGCGGTCCGTGTCGGACGCAATCAACGGCGGTTTTCTGGCGTCCATGCCCGCGCGTTTCCAGGCGCAGCTCCCCCCGCGGCCGGTTGTGGATGGCCAAGCGCTGCTGGCTCAGCTCGCCGAAAAGGATGGCCCCTCACCGGTGCCGCCGCAGACCGGGGCGGCCAACCGCCTCTTTTCGACTTTCGCCTACACTGGAGAGGGCGGGGGCGGCGCTGTGGAGAAGCTCAACGGTGGCGTGCTTGCGTATTCTGATGACGCATTGCTCTATATCAACGACGTCCCCGACTCGTTGGCTGATGCGTATTTGATCCGCACGGCCAACCGGGATCGCAATTATTGGGCGAACGACTACATCGTCGCCACCGCGGCCTGCGAACTCGACCTCTTCGTCGCGCACGATGCCGTTGCGCCGCGTCCCGAGTGGCTCAAGAGCTTTCAGCCGAACGGAGACATCGTGGAGGTCAACGGCCATGAAATTCCACTCCGGATGAAGCGCTTCAAACCCGGCGCAACCATTCGCATCCCCGGCAACGTGGATCAGGGGCGAAATCCAGGCAAGGCATACAACCTGATCCTCTTCGCCCGGCCCGTCCCCTCCATCGCGGCGAGATAGCCCGGGCGGGACCCTTGCCCTCGGCGCCCTGTGACTGAGCTGAAACGAAGCCAAGACCCAAAAAACCACACCCGGATACAGGGCCCACCCTACGGCTACAGTATTTTTGAATTTGCTCTAGGCGTGCTGTCCGGCAGGGGACGATTGCAGGTGGCGCTGCCACTTGGAATGGGTGGACAGGCCTCCCGCCTGTCGTGCTGTGAACGTGAACGGGTCGCCCATTAGCGAGAGCGGTCAAATGCTAAAATGGATTTCCGTCAGCCAGCTTTCTGCAATTTCCCCAAAGCTCCTTCAACTTCCTCCGCGCCTCCCCGTCTCTGCGGTGAATCCCCGCTGAACGCCCGTGCCGCACGCACCGCGCCTTCCGCATCCTCCTGATTGCCGGTAGCAGGTGGCGCTGCCACCGTCCCGCCCGTCATGCTGGGCCTCCGGCCCGGCACCGCTCCACAAAAGCAAAAGGGCCGAATGTTTTGTTCATCCGGCCCTTTCGGGTTGGTTGGTGGCGCTTGCGCGCCTGAAATCGGTGACGCATCCACCCTAACAGCTCGGGCGGCCGCGGGCAGTC
The DNA here is from genome assembly GCA_017853715.1 of Pedosphaera sp. Classification (GTDB taxonomy): domain Bacteria; phylum Verrucomicrobiota; class Verrucomicrobiia; order Limisphaerales; family DSYF01; genus DSYF01. Next base: position 1,870 of record JAFMIZ010000123.1, on the reverse strand, counting down.
CCCATTGTGGGGGACACGGCCATTACGGATGTCGCCCCCGGGCGCACAAAGCAAAAGGCCCGGATTTTCATCCGGGCCTCACACACTCTGCTGGGCTGCGCTGGCGACGCAGCCGAAATTGACGCCCTCAGCATACTCCATCCCCCGCAAGGCAATAGTCCCCATTACGGGGGACAAGGTGCCGGGGGCCTGGGCAGCCTGCAAGGAAGCGGCCCTGCCGCCTCCGCGCACCCCATCCGCTCCTTGAAGTCATTTTCGGTCGTCAGAATTCCGAGGTGTGCGCAGGGGCATTCTGCCAAACAAAAAGCCCCGCATCGCTGCGGGGCGTTCTGAAACACCTTGGACCCTATTGCTGCTGCAGCCGGTAGAATCTCCGGGTGTCGGTGATGGGCAACGTCACCGTCACCACTCCCCCGTTGGTGGTGAATGCCGCATCCACGCCATCCCACGCCGGCGCATCGAGCGCTGCTTTCGTCTGCAACGCGAAGCTCCCTGCCGACACCGGCCACGACAACTGAATGCCGCCCGGCTCCGGCATGATTGCCAGCACCGGCGGCGCACTGATGCTTAACAGTGCGTCACTGTATAGGGTCGGCAGGACCCCTGCCGCCACGTCGGACGTTTCCTTGGCGACGGGACTGTCCGCAAACGCAACTGGCGCCCCGTTGGTCGCCACCGGTCCCAGCGTGTAATGGAGTTGCGCCACCTGCTGTGATCCCGCCGTGAAGACGCCGCCCGGCGACAACGCCACCACAACGCCCACCTGGCCCAGCCCGGCGTTCAATGTGTTCACGTTCAGGCTCCCTCCCACCGCCCCGGTTCCGAGCGTCGCATGGCTGAACGTGACAAGGGTCGGGTCGAATGAGACGCTGAAGCCCAGGGCGTTCTCATCCCCCAGCGAGGTCAAGATCACCGGCACCACCACCGACTGGCCCAAGTAACCTTGGACACTTCCCGCCTCAAGCGTTCGCACCGCAGCACCTTCAGCCGGAGGGGCGTTCTTGCTCGACATCCTGGCTTGCAAATTGCCCGCGGTCGGCCCGCCCACCACCGTCACCGGGTCCAGCCCCACCGCATAACGCCCCGCCTGCACCCAGTCGGTGATGGAGATTTGTCCATTGCCCAGATTTGATCTCGGAGCGCAATCCACCCGCAGGAACTCGTTGCTGTTGCTCACCACGTCCAGACCTGCGGCAAATCTGCCCACCTGCACCCAGTCGGCGATGCTCACGGCATGGTCGCCCGTGGGGCGCGGCGATACGTCAGCCTCGTAATCCACCGGATCCAAGGTGACCGTGCCTGCCACATAGTTGGCCGGCAAAATGTTCGCAAATGGATCCACCAACTGCCGCCCGGTGGGAACATCGGCGAAGGCGACCGCTGTCGCCACCGAATTGGTCACGGGCTGCGCCAGGAAGGTGATGCGTGCGATGCTCTGGTTCCCGGCGGCAAAAGTGTTGCCGGGTGATTGTGCCACGGAAATGCCCAGCCGCCCGATGTTGGTGAAGGTGGGATTGATGAACAATGATCCCCCAACGACCGAGGCGCCGAGCTGCGCACTCTGATACGTCAGCTTGGCCGCATCGTAGGTGAGCGAGAAGCCCACGGCGTTCTCCGTGCCCAAGGACGAGAGCATGACGGGCACGATGATGGTGCTTCCCGACATGCCGTTGGTGGACGCAACAAAAATCGTGCTGACGGGCACTTCGTTCACGGTCAGCACGGCCACGGAACTGGTGGTCGATCCGAATAAATTGCTCACCACCACGGTGAAGTTGCCAGCGTCGTTGGTGGTGACGTTGGTCAGATTGAACGCCGCGTTGGTCGCTCCGCTGATGGGTGAACTATTCTTGCGCCATTGGTAAACCAG
>JAFMIZ010000122.1 GCA_017853715.1 Pedosphaera sp. | reverse complement strand
GCATCGCCGAGGTGGCGTCACGCTGCGAGTGCGATGCCGTGGTCAATGTGCAGGGGGATGAACCCCTCATGGACCCGGCGGTGATTGATGCCGTGGCCGCCGCACTGGCGGAGAACGAAATGTCCACCGCCGCCACGCCGGTTCATGACCTCGCCGAATACGACAACGCCAACGTGGTGAAAGTGGTGGTGGGCACGCATGGACGTGCGCTCTATTTCTCACGCCGCACGATTCCCTTCGTTCGCGACGTTGCCGCCAAACCGGCGGCCGAGCAGTTGGCCGCTTTCCCGTTCCTGAAGCACCTCGGCATTTATGGCTACCGCCGCGAAGCCTTGTTGCGGCTGGTGAAGTTTCCGGTTTCGCCGTTGGAGAATGCCGAGAAGTTGGAGCAACTGCGCGCCCTCGAAAACGGCATCGCCATAGGCGTCGTCCAAGTGAACTACGAAAGCATCGGCGTGGACGTGCCCGCCGACGTCGCTCGGGTGGAGAAGTTGCTGGCGGGTGCATGGCGGCGTCACGCCAATGCGCCGCTGCGTCATGCCGGGCAGAGTAACTTTTGCCCCACAATTTGAATTCTATGACAAAACCAAATCTCCTGCTGGCGTTGACCATTTTGTGCCTCCCCTTGAGCCAGCTCCGCGCCGAAACGGCTGCCAGCGACGCGGCCAACAAGAGCACTGACCAGGGCATCGAGGCGCTTGCAAGCGGCCTGAATAACAAGCCCGAACGGCTCGAATGGCTTCAGGACAACGGCTTCGGCATGTTCATGCACTGGGGCGTGGATTCGCAACTGGGCTCGACCATCAGCCACTCGCTCGTCGGGGCTTCCGACGATTACGTCCAACGCTACCGCGAGGAACTGCCCAAGACCTTCAACCCAAAGCGCTGGGACCCGGAATTCTACGCCATGCTCGCCAAAACCTGCGGCATGAAATACATCGCGCTTACCACCAAGCACCACTCCGGCTTCTGCTTGTGGGACACCAAAACCACGCCGTTCAACGTGATGAACACGCCCTACGGCAAAGACATCGTCCGCGAGTTCGTGGACGCCTGCCGCAAGCATGATCTTGCGGTTGGATTTTATTACTCGCCGGAGGATTTCATGTATAGCCACAGCCGGGGCGAGACCATCAGGCGTTACGGGCACCAGCCCAATCCGGATTCTGATCCGGACTACATCCGCTTCATCAAGGCGCAGGTGACGGAGCTGATGACACAATACGGCGACGTGAATGTCTTCTTCATTGATGGCGCAGGCAAGAAGCCCGCCAAGGAACAGGTGTGGACGTTGCAGCCGGATTGTCTTATCACACGCGGCGCGATTGAGACCCCGGAGCAAACCGTGCCCGGACTGCCCCCGAGCGGCGCGTGGGAATCCTGCATCACGCTCGGCACGCAGTGGGCCTACAAGCCGGAGCAGTTGGATAAACTCAAGGACGGCGCGCGCACCATTGAAATTCTCATTGAAACCCGCGCCAAGGGTGGCGCGTTGTTGTTGAATATCGGCCCGCGTCCAGATGGCTCGATGAACGATTTGCACGAGGACATCTTGCGCGAGGTCGGATTGTGGGCCTTCGCCAACGGCGAATCCATTCTCAACACGCGTCCGTGGATTGTGACCAACGAACGGGACATCTGGCTCACGAAGCACAAGAGCGAGGGCACCATTTACGCCATTCTGACCCGCCAAGGCGAATGGCATCGCAAGGAACGGCGCGAGTTTGTCATCCGCTCGGCCGAGGCCACGGCAAAGACGGAAATCAGTGTGCTTGGTCACAACGGAAAAGTGGTGGAATACAGCCGCTTCAAGCCCGAACAGGTCGCACCCCGTTTCGAGCAGAAAGACGACGGCCTGCATATTTCCGTTCTGCGCGGCCTGCGCTACACCGATGACGACAAGTGGGTCAACCCGGTGGTCGTGAAGCTCACGAACGTCAAGCCCTCCTGCCAGCCACCGCTGGTCATCAATGGGAAAGCCAGCGGCAAATCGGGCGAAGTCACCTTTCGTGGTGAGTTGAAGAGCCTGGGTGACGCGAAGAAAGTGAAGGTCGGCTTCGAATATCGCGAATACGGCGGGTTCGTTGAAAACATGTATGTTGATGAATGGCATGCCACTGAATTGCGGGAGACCAGTCAGACCGGATCGTTTGAGTTGAAAGTGAAGCTACCCGGCAGGAAAACCTATCAATGGCGCGCGGTCGTCGAACACCCCCGCGTGAAACTTGCTGGCGACAATGCCACGGTGAAACTGGACCCTTGATTTGTGCCGTGGGCTTTCCCCACGGGACAGCGCCCAGTCTGTCAAACCGTCGCATTCACTATTACCCGCGCGGTTGTCCAAATGGCCTGAACCGGGGTCGGGCGGCTTTATTTTGCTGGGGTTTTGAAACTCCATTTGGAAGTTCTCATGCCATTTTCCACCAACAACCGGTGACGGGGCAGGCGGTGGCGTTTGCTCGGGAGTGGAGCCGGTGACGAATGCGGGACAAAGCCGGACGGGCGTTTTCCAGATCGGACGCAGCGCCTGGCCGGTGCTTCCTCCAATTGGTTAAGGTCGGAAAATGCCGGTTGCAGCTCACATCCTGTGCTTGATCCCGCAACTCAACTCCAGGCTCCCCGACGGCAGAAACCGGAACGCAGACAGCCCTTTAACCACCTCCGCGCCTCCATAATCGTATTCCCGCTCTTGGCGTTGCTTCTGAGCCTCGCTTCCTTCGCGCCCCGATTCGCGGGTCAGAGATGCCCGGCACCACAGTGCAGGATTTTCCACCCCCAAGCTTGAAGCCCAAGGTCCCTTTCAGTTACAACCTAAGCCCGGGGACGGTGTTCAAAGCCGTCCCCGTTGAATTTTTCCATGAAATACATCTTCGTCACGGGCGGTGTGGTGAGTTCGTTGGGCAAGGGTTTGACGGCGGCGGCCTTGGGCACGCTGCTGGAAAATCGCGGCCTCAAGGTCGCGCTCCAGAAATTCGACCCCTACCTCAACGTGGACCCCGGTACCATGAGCCCCTTCCAGCACGGCGAAGTGTATGTGCTCGATGACGGCACCGAGACGGACCTCGACCTCGGCCACTACGAGCGGTTCACGCACACGCAGCTCACCCGGCTGAACAACCTCACCAGCGGGCGCGTTTACTTGAACGTCATCGAGAAGGAGCGTCGCGGCGATTACCTCGGCAAGACCGTGCAGGTGATCCCCCACGTCACCGACGAGATCCAGCAGCGCATCCTCGACGTGGCCGCCGAGTCCAAGGCCGATGTCATCATCACGGAGATCGGCGGCACCACCGGCGACATCGAGGGGTTGCCGTTCCTCGAGGCCATCCGCGAATTCGCGCTGGAGCAGGGGCCGCAGAACGCGATGTTCATCCACGTGACCTACGTGCCCTTCATCAAGGCCGCGGGCGAACTCAAGACCAAGCCCACGCAGCAGTCCGTCGCCAAGCTGCGCGAGATCGGTATCTTCCCCAACATCATCGCCTGCCGCTGCGAGAAGCCGCTCGACAAGGACCTGCGCCAGAAGATTTCCATGTTTTGCAACGTGCCCTTCGAGGCGGTCATCGAGGCGAAGGATGTGGACCACAGCATCTACGAAATGCCGCTGATGCTCCAGCGCGAGCGGGTGGACCAGCTCGTCTGTGACCAGCTCCGCCTCGACCGTCCCGCGGCCAACATGGCTCACTGGCAGGAGATCATCCGCAAACTCATCGCCCCGCAACATCGCGTGCGCATCGGGGTCGTCGGCAAATACATCGGCCTGCAGGACGCCTACAAATCCGTTTACGAAGCGGTCATTCACGGCGGCGTCGGCAACGACTGCGGCGTGGAGCTCGTGCAGGTGGATGCCGAGGACATCGAACGTCACGGCGCGGAATCCAAACTCAAAGGCCTGGGTGGGATCCTGGTGCCCGGCGGCTTTGGCGACCGCGGCATCGAGGGGAAGATCATGGCTGCCCAATATGCCCGCGAGAACAACGTGCCCTATCTGGGCCTCTGCCTCGGGATGCAGATCGCCACCATCGAGTTCGCCCGCAATGTGCTCAAACTGGAGCGGGCGCACTCCGCGGAGTTCGATCCCGCGTCACCGCATCCGGTGATCGCCATGCTCGACAGCCAGCTCAAGGTCACCAAGAAGGGCGGCACCATGCGCCTCGGCGCGCAGCCCTGCCAGCTCGGCATGGACACCTTGGCCGCCAAACTCTACGGCGCGTTCGTCATCAAGGAGCGCCACCGCCATCGCTTCGAGTTCAACAACAACTACCGCGACAAGTTCACCAAGGCCGGCTTCGTCTTCAGCGGCACGTCACCCGACGGCAAGCTCGTCGAGATCATCGAGATTCCGAACCATCCCTTCTACATCGCCTGCCAGTTCCATCCGGAATTCCTGAGCAAGCCCGACCAGCCGCATCCGCTCTTCAAGGGCTTCATCTCCGCCGCCCACCAGAAGGCGCACCAGAAGGCGCTGTGAACTGGGCGCGTTAAGGAACTTTTCGAGCGCCTCAACGGAGAAGCCGGGCGGCGTAACTTGCGTTGTGTCGTGGTGTTTCTTCTCCGTCCATTGCCCGCACAATGGCCGGGCGCGACCAGGTTGATGGGAATGCCCAGCTGCTGGCAAAACCGCTTTGGTCCAAAAGCCTGTTGACGGTGGGCGATTGGCTTTATTAGAGTGCGCGTCCGCTTTTTGGGTTCCAGAGTAGCTCAATGGTAGAGCACGCGGCTGTTAACCGTGTGGTTGTAGGTTCGAGTCCTACCTCTGGAGCCAATTTCTAAGTCGTTTGCGGACAACGACGGCTCCAGCTGGTTTGACCAAAAAAGGCCCAAGTGTGCACCAAACTGTGCACTAAATCGAAAAAGGCCCAACCATTTCCCACCTTTTTCCACGCTGCACGACCTGTTGCTCACTTGACCTTAACGCATCTCACTCGGGTCGCCTTAGCCTGAAAGGCGACATGAAAGAAAGATACTGGCTCAGCAAGCGCGGACCCATCTACTACAGTCTCGACTCCGAGACGCGCGAACGCAGAAGCCTCGGCACCTCCGATCGGCACGAGGCCTTGAAGATCATCCAGGCCAAGAATGAATCCTCTGGCCGGCCGGCCTTGGGATTCGCGTTGGCCAAAGCCTACATTGCGGCGTATGACCAAACGCTCGTTGAGCGCACGTGGCAATTCGTCATGGACGAATACGCCTCACGCGGTCAGCCGCAGACGCAGGCGTTGCGTCGGCGCAAGCTCAGGAACCCGGCCTTCAAACAAATCCGGCACAAGAAGCTGGTCGAAACCACCAGCCAGGACTTCATGGCGGTGCTGCGGGTTCAGAGCGTCTTTGTGCATGGGGTGCTCCGTAATCTGCAGAACCTCGCGGTCGGCATGGGGTGGCTGCCGTGGCCGGTGCTGGCGCCGAAGCTCTGGCCCAAACTGAACCATGCCCCGAAGCGCGGCATCACCGCCGAGGAACATGCTCGGATCATCGCCGCTGAGCAGAACGACGAACGCCGCCGCTACTACGAACTGCTTTGGGAAACGGGCGCGTCACAGACCGACGCCGCCAGCCTGCGCGCTGAGAACATTGATTGGGGCAAACGCTCGCTTACCTACCAGCGACGCAAGACCGGCTCTTGGGCGCAACTCACCATCGGTCCCAAACTGGAGGCGATCTTGAAGGCCTGCCCAGCGAAGGGATTGCTCTTTCCAAAAATCGCCGCCAAGCCCGACCGTTGGCGGTCCTCGGAATTCTGGCGGCGCTGCCAGTTGCTCAAACTCACGGGCGTGTCACTGCACAGCTATCGGTATGCATGGGCGGAGCGTGCGAAGACCGCTGGTTATCCGGAACGGTTTGCACAGGAAGCTTTGGGTCACAACAGCAAGGCGGTGCATCGTGCGTATGCGCGCGGCGCGCTGGTTCAGGTGCCATCGCTGGAAGTCTACGAACACCGGCAGGAACCAACTCAAACTGCGAAAGCTGCCTGATTCGCTTGGGCAATCAGTTCAGGGCAGGGGAGGGGAGGTCAATCGACCTCCCCTTCGCCGCCTGCTTCTTGCTGGCCTCCTGCACCCGCTTCTCCACGATGCGCACGGCTTTGTCGAGCCACTCGGGATCGCTGCCCAAGCGCGCCAGCTCCACGGTTGCATACCACTTGCGGGAATTCTGTGCCGGCTTGCCCAGCGGCTTGAGGTGACCCGCCCGCACCAGCAGCGTGAGGAAATAGGGCGGCCATCCTAGGAATCGCGCGGCGTCCTCGGCGCACAGACACGCTGGCCACCAAGGACTATTACCATTGCTGCCTGCATGGCTCTGATCTGGTGCACGTGAATTGGCGAAGTTGATCATAAAGTTTTCCTCAAGTGTTGCTATTGCGGTTTGGATGTGGCCAACCGGTCATCCACACCATCCTTGTTCGCATCGATAAATCCCTGAAGGCGTCCATGCCGGTGCGCGAAGAACCACAAGCCGACTGCCGCAGCGACGCCGGCCAAAATCAATAGCTCATTCCCCACCACCAGCGTCGGCAAAATCATGAGCGCAGCGCCTCCCGCGCAGATCGCTGCGCTGGTTGTAACGCTGCCGATGAGCACTTTCAGCGGCGGATAAAAGAGGCTCGCCAGACCGAACAGGAACATCGCCACGCCTACCCACACCACGCCCTTGAGGCTGGCGAGCTTTGCGCCCAGTTCACGTGCCGTGTCCTTCTGTGCAGCGCCCAGCTCCGTCTTCGCGCGCACTTCCTCGCGCTCAACCACGGGCATGGGCTCGCTCACAACAATCGTCGCATTCGTGCCGCCGGATTCAACACGAGATCCTGCAGGCACGGTGTAAGATTTCACCCTTACCGTCTCCTGATCCTGCCGCGATACCGCCGCCGG
>JAFMIZ010000121.1 GCA_017853715.1 Pedosphaera sp. | reverse complement strand
CAATCCGCTGCGACCTTGCTGAATTTCAGTATTCACGGGTCCCGGCCGGATCGCGTTCACAAGAATTTTGTGTTCGGCCCCCATGCGCGACAACCCTTTCGTCAATGTTTCTATCGCGGCCTTGGAAGCTGCGTAGTGAACCGACCTATTGCGGCCCATGCCAAATTTCACCGCCACCGAGCTGATATTGACTATCCGTCCGCCACGACCCTGGGTTTTCATGTGATTGAACGACGCCCTCGACAAAATGAAAGGAGCATACGTATTGACGCCAAAGACACGCTGCAATTCATGAACATCAACTGACTCAACAGGCACGTCACTGATGACACCCGCATTGTTCACCAATGCATCCAGACGTCCGAATTCCGAGACGACATCATTGATGAATGCATCGATGACGGAACCATTCGATGCCACACAGCCAGAAAAGTCACAGCAGAAAGGCACCACCCGGACATTCTTTGACAGCTCATCCGCCAGCCGACGCAATTGGTCTTTTGAGTTCGGGGTGGATTGTATCGCCAGATCCCATCCCTCGGACGCCATGCGGACGGCAATTGCTTTGCCAATCCCGCGACTCGCTCCCGTGATGATCACCACTTTGTTCATTATTTTCATGTCCGGCAGTCTCCTGCAAACAACAAGCGCCGGCTGGGAAACAGTAGGCTATTTTACAATATCAGGGTTGCCATGTTCATCGGACTTGCGGATCAAGCTTTTATAGTTCTGGCTTATTTGCTCCTTGATATTGGTGGAGCTGACCCCTTTTCCATAGGGGAAATAGAAGACTTCAACTCCCAGTTCCCGCAGATAGTCGTATTTGCCGGTCCAGTCATCGCCGATGACAAATGCATCGATGTTCAATTTCTTGACCAGATCCGCGTGGTTAAGCGAATGCTGCGGGATCACTATGTCGGGCAATTTCAGCGCCTCGACAATCTGGAATCTTTCTTCGAATGGAATCGTCGGTGGCGATTTATAGGACGCAACCAATTCGTCTGTGCTCACGCCAACGATCAGAATATCCCCCAGTCCTCGGGCATATTTTATCATCCGCAGATGATTGCTATGGAAAAGATCAAACGTTCCCGAAGTGTAGACGATTTTTTGTTTCATGGGCTTGGATGCATTTAGCATGGTGCGGAACTGCTCAAAACCGAATCATAAAATTTCAAATAGTTCTCCGTCATCTTGGAAACGCCGAATTCAGCGTGCGCCCGTTGACCGGCCCATCGGCCCATTTCCTCCCGCAGGGGCTGGTTCTCCAAAAGCTGTCCTACCCGCGCCGCCATGCTGTTCGCGTCTCCGACTGGAACCAGAAATCCACTTTGCCCCTCGGCCACCTGATCAGGGATGCCGCCCACATGGCTGGCCACCGCCGGTAAACCGCACGCCATGGCCTCGGTGATGCTCAATCCCCATTGCTCCGCACGGGCGGCATGAACGTAAATATCCGCCGCGCGATAGAATTGAGCCAGCATCGCGCGGTCGGCAATATGAGGCACAAACCGCAATTGCGCCTGCCCGATGGTTTCGGTGCTTCCCTCCTCGCCCACCGCGAGAGAAATCAGCCGGGCGTTCCCCGGATGGGCCCCGAGCTTTTCCAACGTGGCGCGCAGCGTGACATAATCCTTGGCGACATTGGTGCGGATGCCTTTGGAGGCGAACATCAAAATGATGGCATCTTCCGGCAATCCCAAAGCCCGTCGCGCCTGAATCCGGTCACCCGGTTGAAAAACCGACAGATCGATTCCGTGAGGAATGATGCGGGCCGAAGCGATGGCCGGCGCCACCATGGAAGCCTTCAGCTTGTCCATCATCCAACGACAGGGCACGGCGAAATGTAACCGGCTCCGGGCGTAGATGGCCTGTTTGCGTCGCCAGTTGTAAGCCGTGGCATCGCGACTCACCGCTGGATAAATGGACAGGTCGGGACATTCCCCGCAACCCGTGCGCCAGCGTTCACAAGCGAACGAATGCGAGCAATGACCACTGGTCATCCACGCGTCATGCAACGACACCACCGTGGGGATTTGCCGGCTCAACCACGGGAGTGCGCGCAAATCAAAGTAACTTCCATGCAGATTGTGCAAATGGATGATATCCGGTTTTTCCGGTGCGTTCTGGAGGAGATGCCACGTGCCGGGGAAATCAAAATCCTCGTGCCCAAGGAAAACCCGCGCCGAACTCCAGGGCCGCCCGACGGCGCGTGCCAGCCGGTTGCCGGCAATTGGGCGGATGACCGCGTTGCAGAGCCGCGCCCACGGATGCCGATGCGCATCGTTGCCGATGCCATAAATGCGCGCATCATCGCGGGTGCGTTCGCGCACCACCAACCACGCGGCATGACCGGCAGCATGGCAACCCTCGAAAAGATTGTAAGCCAGCTGCGCTGCGCCCCCGCCGTGGTCATGGGTGTTGACGTGGAGAATTTTCATGTGTTCCCGGCGGCCATTGACTCAGGTGTCCATTCGTCCTGCATTCATTCGCGCTTGCCCGCGCTGGCGAACATGGCGGCGAGCTCGTTTTCAAACAACGCGGCGAAATACCTCGCCCCGGCTTCGGTGAAGTGCCGACAGTCCTGACTGATGAACATCTTATCCGGGGTGAAGACGGGCATGGTGTTCTTCAGATCCATCACCTTCCCGATCAAATCGAGATACCTTTCTCCCCATTCGCGCTTCAGCAGTTCATTATACTCCAGATATCCCGGCTCCATGATTGTTCTCTGCCCGAAATAGTCGGCGCCGGAATAGTTGTAGAAATAACCGCAGTTGAAGCCAAAACTCTTTGTGCCCGCGACGAACAGTTTGGATTCATCAATCCCCAGCTTCTTGACATCGTTCTTTCGGGCAGAGTTGTAAAAAATGATGTCCGCCTGCCTGCTCCTGGTTCGGACTTCATCGCTGGAAAACAGATTTGCGGCATAGGAAAGCTCCAGCTTTTCCGCCTGCCGGGACTCCAGCAGCACATTGGCCCAGTCGCGGGCAAAACTGTTGCCCAACACCAGCACCTTGATTTTACCGCCGTCGGCTGCGAACGGTTTATCATACTTGTAGATCCGGGAGTTATATTCCGCGTGGAGGTTCCTTCGCGCCTCGGTTTTGCTGATGCCCAGCTCGGGGATATCCTTGATGATGCCGCCTTTCGAGTAGATATAGAAAGCCGGTAGCGTGGTGATGATGAACAGGAAGCCGACCACCGCAAACAGGGTTCCGGTCCGCACGACCCGTTTGTTGCGAAAGGGCTGTTCCACGAGGAAATAGGTGACGGTCGAAAGGGCGAATATGAGCAGAAGCGTCGCCGCGATGTGCCGTCCCTCCAGCCTTTGCACCACAAAATAGCGGGTGTAGGCCAGTATGACCTGATGCCACATATACAGGCTGAAGCTGATCAGGCCGATCCCTACCGTGACCTTGTTCTCAAGGAGAACAGCCGAGATCCGGCTATTGCCATTTGCGGTGGCGATGACCCCCGTGCTGAGCGCCACTGCGGCAAGCAACGCGAGTTTTTCCGGCAACCAACCCGGGGGCAGACACATCAGAACGACCAGTCCGCCGATCAACAGCGGGGAAAGCCTGTGAACCACCAGCTTCCGGCCGAGCCACAAAGCCGCGATACCGCCGAAAGCCAGCTCGAAGAACCGGAACGGCAGGTGATAGAATATCACATGACTCTGCAGCGGGATGAAATACGCACCGAGCGACACCAGGGCCAGAACCGCCAGCGCGGGCAGCAGCAGCCGGCGGAAATGAGCCCCGATCACGAAAATCAGCAGCGGGTATGCGATGTAGTATTGCTCCTCCACCCCGAGACTCCAGGTGTGCATCAGGGGTTTGAATTCGTTGACGACATCCCAATAATTCTTGGTGGTGAACGCCTGGAGCACGTTGTTTGCGAACAGGTTCGTGGCCACCACGGACTGCGCGAGATTCTCCAGGTCATCGGGCAACATGACGATGATGCCAGTTATGAGGGCCACCAGCACCAGGCACAGGGTGAGCGGCAATATCCGTCTGGTCCGGCGGATATAGAACCCGATGATGGAAAACCTGCCCTCCTGCAATTCCCTGGCGATAATGCCGGTTATCAGGTAGCCGCTAATCACGAAGAAGACATCCACCCCGAGATAACCGTTCGGCAAAACGCCCAGGTGAAACAGGATCACCGCGATCACGGCGACAGCCCGCAGGCCGTCAATGTCGGGCCGGTAATCTTTGTTTTCTGTGAGCTGTAATTTCACGCCTCAGCGGATTCCATTTTTTTTGATGCCCACAAAAATCGGCTCAAACAGCGGACGCAACAGCATTGCTCCGGCGGCCGTAAGGTGGTTGCCATCAAAATAGAGAGGCTGCCCATCTTTCACCACCTGGCATAGATTGTTGCTGCCGATAAAAAATACGGTCGGGTCCAAAATGGTGACGTTGGTATATTTTTGGCCGAGGCCTTCAAATATCACATCTTGGCGACGGGATTCCGTGCGCTGATCTGCCAGCGGCAACCCGAGCTTCTCGAGATCGCCGCCACGCCAGACGGTCACGGCCAAGGTATTGGGGACATTCCATTTCTGTTTAGGAACCTGTTTTAAAATCCAGATGTTTACACCTTGATCTTGGATTGCGCCGATTGTTTCCGAAAGGCAACGCCGAAGCCGTGCAGCCTCGTCATCATCGGCCAAATAAACTCCCCAGCTGGCGACGAGCACCACATTGCGCACCCGCCGGCTGCGAATAAAATTTACAAGCGAACGATTGTAGGCAATCGAATCACTTTTCAGACCGGCTTGCTTACTTATGTAGGACAACAAGGGAGGCGTTGCCGAGCGGGTTGCGGCGACCCCGCCAACCAACTGTTCCTTGCACATCAAATCAAAAACCGGCATCACGGACATCGCGTGGCTATCCCCCCAAACCAATAGATCGATCTGCTGCGACTTGTCAGCTGTTCCCAATTGGATGAGATTTCCTGCCACCACCTCTTTCAACTGCAAATCCCAATCCCACGCCGTTTTCGTTTCGGTGTTGGCATAGTTTAACGCCTCATTCGGCAGTCGTGCCGACACGCCATGCAATAAATAAATGGAGAAGCTGGCGATCAACAGGCCGACGGTGGTGGCGCCTGCGAAAGTAAAAACCTGCGGTCTGGTTTTCAGGATGACTCGTTGCCGGAACGGGGCCTCCACAAATTTCCAAGAGAGCACCGCCAACATCAGGCTCCCGAACAGGATCAGGAGTCGCTGACCCTGGGTAAGCGGATCAACCGCCCAATACTTTCCAAAGACCAGCATCGGCCAATGCCAGAGATAAAGCGAATAGGAGATCAACCCGATGAAAACCACGGGACGGAGCGCCAGCAGTTCGCCTACCGAGGTCAATCGTTCTTTGTTGGCCCAGATGATCAGCGCGGTTCCCAGGCACGGCAGCAGTGCCGAAACACCGGGGAAAGGTGTTTCCCGGGTGTATAGAAAAATCGCGCACAATATTCCCACCAGGCCGCCCCAACTGGATGCTTCCCGCACCGGTGCTGAAAAACGGAATGCTTGCGCCGGCAGGGTCGCAAGCAAAGCCCCCAGCAAAAGTTCCCAAGCGCGTGGCGGCAGGAAATAAAAATTGATGGCCGGATGGAAGTAACCGCACCAGACACTCAAACCAAACGAGATGCCGCACAAGATCAATAGCGTCGAAAAAAGCCTCCGATGATCAAAGCGTTTAAGCAGCAGCAGCAGAAACGGGAAGAACAGATAGAACTGCTCCTCCACCGCGAGCGACCAGGTGTGCAAGAGCGGCTTCACCTCGGCTGCGGGCGTAAAATAGCCGACGCCGATCCATGATTTGATCCAGAAATAAATGTTGGAAACCAGCAATGACTGGGCCACCGCCGATTCACCCAGTTCTTTGAACGCCTGCGGCAGCAGCAGGAACCAGCCGGCAACGAGCGTCGCGAGGACAACAACCGCCAGGGCGGGCATGATCCGCCGCACCCGTCGTTCCCAGAATTTCACGATGCTGAATTGTCCGGATTCCAGGTCTTTAAGGATCAAGCCGGTGATCAAATAGCCCGAAATCACGAAGAAAACATCGACGCCGACATATCCTCCGCCGAACCCGAGGTCGGCATGGAAAAACAAAACCGACAGAACCGCGATAGCCCGGAGGCCGTCAACATAAGCGCTGTAATTCAAGTGCGCTGACGCCGCATCTTGAGCTTTGGGGTTGAATTTCAAATCGCGCATGGCGGATTCAGTCAGCGGGCGGTCCCGATTTAAAAATTCCTTTGGCCTCGCGGACGAACCTATGTAGCGCCGGCCGTTGGCGGAAAAAGTTCAGTCCGCGCCGCCGGATTATGCGCGGCAGCGTGATCAAGGCTGGCCGTTCGATGCCGCCTTTGGCCGTCACGATGAAGCCATTCATCAACCGTTCTTTGTAGGAGTGTTCGCCACAGCCCAAATCAATCATATGGACACCCATCGTGGGGGCTGTTTCCGCCATCTTGAGCAGCAACATCACTCCGGGAGAATACTTTGAAAACGCCGGGTCATAAGAGGGAAACCAGTAATGCCAGACCTTGGCTGAACGCATGCCAAAATGGGCCGCCACGAGTTTGTCTCCGGCGAATAACAAGGACAACATGCCGGCAAAATCCGCGGTCTGTGTGGAATGAATGGCATCCGCCGCCTGCCGCACCCACGGAATGGAGAAAATATCCCGCCAACGATTGTGCCGGAACTGGGCGGTTTTCCAGTCAAGCAATTGCGCGAACAATACCTTGTCCGCCGAGTGCGTGACAAAACGCAGCGAGCCGATTTCACGTTCCAGCCGGCGCAGCAGGTTGCCATTTTTTTTGAGCTGCTCGGTGCCCGCCTCGCGCCGTTC
>JAFMIZ010000120.1 GCA_017853715.1 Pedosphaera sp. | reverse complement strand
ATCTTCTTCGCGTCCTTGCCGGGGTTCTGGTAGATGGCGATCAACGTCGGCACGCCCTTGCCGTCCACATACTGGCTGCGCACGGTGTGACCGGGGCCCTTCGGGGCCACCATGATGACGTTCACGTTCTTCGGCGGAACGATCGTCTTGAAATGGATCGAGAATCCGTGGCTGAACAGGAGCGTCTTGCCCTTGGTCAGGTTGGGCGCGATGTCCTTCTCGTAGCAGGCGGGCTGTTTGGTGTCGGGCAACGCCACCATGATGACGTCGGCGCGCTTGACGGCTTCCGCGGTGGGCACGACTTCAAAGCCCTTTTCGCGGGCAACCGCGATGGACTTGCTGCCTTCGTAAAGGCCGATGAGGACCTTGAGGCCGCTGTCCTTGAGGTTCAGCGCGTGGGCATGGCCTTGGGAGCCGAAGCCGAGCACGGCGATGGTTTTCTTCTTCAACACGCCGAGATCGGCATCTTTGTCGGTGTAGACTTTCATGTGTATGGGTAAATGGATTTGAGATTTTAGATTTGCGATTTACGAGCTGCGGGCGTCGTGAGGCGTTGCCCGTCACTGAAAGCTTATTTGCGGGGCAGGGCGATCTTGCCCGTGCGGGTGACGTCGAGGATGCCGAAGCTCTTCAACAGATCGAGCAGTTTCTCCACCTTGTCCTCGGAGCCAGTGACTTCCACGGTCAGGCTCTTGGGTTGCACGTCCACGATCTTGGCGCGGAAGATGTCGGTGATCTGCATCACCTCGGCGCGGGACCTGGAATCCACGCTGACCTTCACGAGGACCAGTTCGCGGTCCACGTATTCACCGTCGCGAAAATCCTGCACCTTGAGGACGTTGGGGAGCTTGTTCAACTGCTTGACGATCTGCTCCACGGTGGCGTCGTCGCCGCGGGTGACGATGGTCATGCGCGACACCTTGGGGTCGTTGGTCGGACCGACGTTGAGGGTATCAATGTTGTAGCCGCGGCCGCTGAAGAGTCCGGCCACGCGGGTCAGCACGCCGAACTTGTTCTCCACCAGCACTGAGATTGTGTGTCGCATAAAAAGCCCAATAAAACGGGCCTGAACACTAGTTGGAATGCGGGGGGCGGTCAAACAGCATTTTGAGCTGAGCGACGCGCAACCAGGCACAAATGGGTGTTGCCAAGCGCGCCTGCGCCCGCAGAATTGCCGGATGAATTTCGCAGGCAAACTGATCGCTTGGGACCATTTGGCCAGGTGGCGCGAGGACTTTCGCCGCACGGGTCGCAAGCTCGTGGTGACCAATGGCTGCTTCGACGTGCTCCACCTTGGGCATGTGACTTATCTGGAGGCGGCTCGCAATGAGGGGGAGGCCTTGCTGGTGGGTGTGAACGCGGATGCGGGCGTGAAGGAGTTGAAGGGGCCCACGCGCCCGATCAACGAAGAACGCGATCGAGCGCTAGTGCTGGCCGCCTTGGAGAGCGTCACGGGCGTTTGTATATTCCCAGGCAGGACGGCCACGCAGTTCCTTGCGTTGGCCAAACCTGACACCTACGTGAAGGGCGGCGACTACACGCTGGAGACCATCAACCAGGATGAGCGAAGGGCGGTGGAAGGCGTGGGTGGGAGGATCATGTTTTTGCCGATCGTTCCCGGCAAGTCCACCACGGCGACGCTGGCCGCGATCAGCCACCGTTGAGCCGCCCGCTGTGTTCCACAAACCCTCACTTGCGGCCAGTAAGCCTGACTGACGCCTTGGATTCCAGCCAGTCGCAGGCGGGCCTGAGCACGTTCTCCCACTGTAATGTCCCCGCTCGCTTCCAAGCGTTGGTGCGCAATGGGTCGTAGCGGTTGGGCTGTTTGAGGAGGGATTCGGCCGCGCTCGCGAGCGACTCCGGGGTTTCTGACTCGGAAACAATGCCGGTCTCATTATGCACAGTGGAATCAACCAGCCCCGCCACCGGGTAAACCAGCGCGGGTGTGCCCATGGCATTCGCTTCAATCACATTAAGCCCCCAACCCTCACGAATGGAAGTGTGGACCAGCAGATGGGCCTCGCGGAGCGCCTGGTTCTTGGCGGCTTCCGGCAGCGAGCCGGTGAATTCGACCTGTGCTTGCAGGCCCAGTTCCCGCGTGAGCGATTGCAAGCTGGGCAGGGACTCCCCACTGCCCACGATCTTCAGCATGGAGGCGACCCCACGCTGCTTCAGGACGCCGACCGCCCGGATGGCGTGTTCCACGCGTTTGTTCGGAGCCATGCGGGATACGGCGATCAACCGCAAGGGTTGGCCCAGAGGTTTGGGATCAAGCTGTGCCAGTGGATGGGTGTCCACGCCGTTGGGAAAAACGGCCACCTCACGCACGCCATTGGCGTGCAATGCTTGCTTGGTGGATTCTGAGGGAACCCAGAAGGGCACCTTGCGATATGTCCAATGGGTCCACCGCTCCTGCCAGCGGCCGAGAACCGCTAACGGCCACGGGTAGAACGCGTGCCAGATGGGGCCAAGCACCTCGTGGATGTAGGCGATGTTATTCGTGCCACACCACCACGGCGCATACCAGGGAATCCCATGATGCTGGTCAATCACCAGGTCAAACCGGGGTTGGCTTAAGGTCCAACGCCGCGCTGCCAGAACGCTTGTTCCCTTGCCGCCACCTCGAATCAATTGGATTCCTTGAAATTCCTCGGAAACGGTCGCACCGGAAAAGGTGTTTGCGAACCACGCACATTCATGGCCACGTCTGGCCAGCTCCGCCAGGTACGCCAGCGTCACCCGCTCCGCCCCGCCGGAAAGCGGGTTGAGCGGGTCGCGCCAGTTGAGCATGAGGAAGCGCATGCCCGGCGTTTGTGGCGGAAACCGGGCGGACCGACAACCAAAATCTCTCAGACCGGCGCTCAACCATCCGGCCCCTCCATCTCGCGCATTGTCTTCGGGCGCTGATTCCTGTTGAATTCCTGAACAGCAAGTTGTTCAGACATGAATTCGTGGATCGAGAATTATCGCAAGACCCAAGAGGCGGCATATCGCGGCATCCCAGTTGAGCAGGTTGCCCGGCTGGTTGACCTGCTCCGGGAGGCCCTGATCAATGACCGCCAGATTTTTGCCTTCGGCAACGGCGGTAGCGCGGCCAATTGTTCCCACTTCGCGACCGACCTTGGCAAAGGCGCCTCTGACAAGCTGGGGCGTCGCTTCCGCATCCTCTCGCTCAACGATAACGTGGCGTGGATGATGGCGATCAGCAACGACTACACCTACGATGACGTCTTCTGGCGGCAGCTGGAGAACTACGGCAAACCCGGTGACATCGCGATGTCGCTCAGCGTCAGCGGTAATTCGCCCAATTGCGTGAAGGCGCTGGAATGGGCCAAGAATCATGGGCTGGTGACGGTGGCATTGGTCGGTGCCAAGCGGGGGCGGATGGCGGAGATTGCCGATCATGTCATTGTGATTCCCGACACGCACTATGGCCGCGTGGAAGATGCGCAAATGACGATATGCCACATGCTGTGCTACGCGTTCATGGAGAACCCGGATTGGGCCAAGGCCTAAGCCTCAGTGGTGAGGGCCTGCACGCTTCTGCCTCTCCGTCGCCTGCCATACGGTTCATCGGCTCAGCGTGAGCATATTTTCCGCACAAATGAATTCTACGCCAACACCCTCAGTCAGTGTGATTATCCCCACGCTGAATGCTGCTGGCGTGCTGGGGGCTTGTCTCGAGTCCATCGTCGCCCAGGATTATCCGCGGGAGGTCGTGGAAATTCTGGTGGCAGATGGCGGGTCTGCCGACGGCACCAAGGAGTTGGCGGTTCGTTACGGTGCCATTGTCTTGAACAACCCGAAGCGTATTGCCGAGGAGGGCAAGCGTGTGGCCATGGGCGTGGCCAGGGGCGAGTATGTCGTGTTCATGGATGCGGACAACGAGCTTACGCACCCGGATTTCTTTCGGCTGGCTGTCGCTGCGTTGGCCGGTCATGCGCAGGCGTTGGGCGTGGAGAGCTACTATCCCAGTTCACCGCGCATGGGGAGTTTTTGCAGCTATCTGAACGTTATTCTGCACATCGCCGATCCAATCGCCTGGCTCATGAGCGTGAATCCTGTCCCGCTTGGGCGGGTGGGCGAAGTCGAACGCTGGGGCTTTCCCGCGGGCAGCCTGGCTTATCCGCTTGGGGCGAACGGCTTCGTCTTTCGCCGCGTTGACCTCGAAGCGGTGCGCGCCGGTGACGCTTTTGAGGATACGCACGTGGTCTTACGGCTTGCCCAGGCCGGCAAACGTGAATGGCTGCGTATCGCGGGCCGGGGAGTTCACCACTACTTGGTGCGCGGGTTGTGGGATTTCATTCGGAAACGCCGCCGCCAGGCATATCACCATTTCAGTCTGCGCGGAAAAACGGGCGTGAGCTGGACTTCGCAACGTCCGCAAACCACGCCCCTGCTGGCCTGCCTCTACTGCGCCACCCTAGTCGGCCCGCTTTATCACACGGCGCGAGGCCTGGTGAAAACCGGTGATGCGAAGTGGTTGTGGCACCCGGTTGGCTGTGTGGCATCGGTGCTCGGTTTGATTTGGGGTGTGCTTACTTACTGGCTTAGCCCCAAGACGGCAGATGTCGAGGCCCGTTTGCAGCCAGTGCAAAAGTTGGAGGGGCAAAAGTGAGCAATCCCTCTGAATCCAAGAAGGGGCGGCTGCATTTTGTTGCCAACTGCATGTATGGCACCCATCTGGCTGGTGGAGATGTTCATTTTTTTGAAATGGCTCGGGCAGCGGTCGCTGACGGCTGGACGCTCCACTTTTTTGGCGGGCACGCCCTGCAACATCACTTGCGCAAGGAAGGCATCCCAGCGGAGATCACTCTGACCGACGCGGCCATGCTGCCACCTATCAATGCTGAGTCCCTGGGAGGGCAGCTACGCTTGTTGTGGGATTATTTCAAACGGCTCTGCGTGACCCTGCATCTGCTTTGGAAGATTCAGCCGGAGGATGTCGCTTACGCCGTGACAGATTATTGGTTTGATGTGTGGCCGGTGTTGTTTTCGCAGGCGCGACGCAAGCTGATGATCTGGCACATGCAGGCACCCACCTTGATGCAAGTCCTGCGACGCTCCCGTGCGGATGTCGATGCGAAACGGCTGGCGTCGCTCTATTTCTGGGCCAGCCAGAATATTTCGCTGGGGCTGTTTCGCTTCTGTCGCAACAAGCACCTTTACTACATCAATCCGGTGATGCTGCCAGAACTGTTGCGCTTGGGATTCGAGCGCCAGGAAGTCTCCCACCTTTCGTTTGGCGTGGATATCTCCCACGGTGCGCCGGAAACCAACGTCGGCAAAAAGTATGACGTGGTCTGGATCGGACGCATCCATCGGCAGAAGGGGATCGAGGACCTTGTCGCCACGCTCAGTCATTTGGCAAAAGTCTTGCCGGGTTTTCGCGCCGTAATCATGGGCAAGGTGCGCGAGGAGTTACAGCCGCAACTGGCGGCCGCCAGTTTAATTGAGTGCGTTGACCTTCCTGGGTTTGTTGCGGATGACCAAAAGTGGCAGCTCTTTCACCAGAGCCGTGTGTTCTTGATGCCCAGCCGGTTCGAGGGTGCCCCGCGTGTGATCGGCGAGGCGCTGGTGAGTGGTGTAAGTGTGGTGGCGTATGCCGTCGACAACTATGAACCTGTGTATGCCGGACGGCTCCTGACCGTGCCGTGCTTTGATTTGGAGGCGTTCAAGTCCAAGGCGGAAGAAACCATTCGCGCGTTGCGGGAAGGTAGCAAAGAGTATGGCCCGACGCGCTTGGAGGAGTTTCGCAGGGCAAACTCATGGATGGCGACCCGTGAGCGATTCCTGATGGCAATCGACCGGCGCTAAGTAAACCGTCATGAACATTCTCAGGAAGATTACGCTAACCCTCGCCGGCGTTTCCAAACACCCCCTCTATCGCGGGCGGCCCGCTACTGCTGCGGCGTCATTTGTGTATGCCCAGTGTCGGGCCCGATTGCACCGGGGGCCCATACGGGTCGATTTTCCCAATGACACGGTCCTGGAGGTGTCGCCTTGGGCAAAGGGTGCGGCACATTTTATTTTTCCAAGACTCTGCGAATTCGAGCAGATGTCGTTCGTGATGCACTACCTTCGGCCTGGTGAATTGTTCGTGGATGCGGGAGCAAACATCGGGGCCTACACCGTGTTGGCGGCTGGAGTCGCAGGCGCGGATGTGCTGGCCTTCGAGCCGAGCCCCCGGACATTCAAGCAGCTTCAGCGCAATGTGGAGATCAACCACATTGCCCAGCGCGTTCGGGTCATCCATGCCGCGCTTGGTTCAGGCCCGGGCACCTTAAAGCTCACCGATGATCTCGGCACGGAGAACTATGTCGTTCGCGGCAGTGACAACGGTGTGGATGTGCCCGTGGCGGCGTTGGATGATCAGCTGGGCCAGCGCACGGCCCGGTTGATGAAGGTGGATGTTGAGGGATTTGAAACGGAGGTGTTCGCCGGAGCCCGCCGCCTCCTAAAGGCCCATGACACCATGTCGATGATCGTGGAACGCAATAACAGCGGGGAGCGTTACGGGTTTGATGAGGACCAATTGCATGAGTCTATCCGTCAAGCCGGCTTCTCGCCTTTCGCGTATGATCCGTTCCGCCGTGAACTCACGCACCTCGGGCCAGATCAGCTTGGGAATCTCATTTATCTGCGTGACTTTGCATCGGCCCGGCAACGTCTGGTGGCAGCACCCCCGTTCAAGATTGCTGGGGTGGCCGTTTGAGGTTAGAGCTTTGACGGTAATGCCCTAGTCATGGACGAAGATAATCTTGCTGCCTTGGGGTTCGAAGCCGAACGGTGTCGGGCGGAGATCCTTTAAGGCACGCGTGATGACTTCATGCTTTTCCGGCGGGGCGTAAAACATCAGGAACCCCCCGCTGCCCGCGCCAAGCAGTTTGCCGCCGCTGGCGCCGGCCTTCCGGGCCCGTTGATACCAGTCGTCAATCTGCGTGGTGCTCACTTG
>JAFMIZ010000119.1 GCA_017853715.1 Pedosphaera sp. | reverse complement strand
ACGTCCACGCCTTCCATGCCAGCGGATCGTATAGCCTGCATTCCAAGATCAGTGTCCTCGTAAGCGCGGCAGAACTTGGGGGCCACCGCAATCCGGCGGGCGGCTTCGAGGAAGACATCCGGCGCGGGCTTCTGATTGACCACGTCCTCGCTGGTGACAACTGCATTGAAGAGCTTCCTCAGGCCAAGATGTTCCATGACCTGCTCGATAACGCGATGCGTGCCGCCAGTAGCCACAGCCATGGGGAGCTTTTCGTGGTGACGATGGGCGATGGCCACGACTTCGGGGATGGTTTTAACCTCAGGCAGCCGGACGAGAAAGGCCAGCTCCTTTTCCTTGGCGATGGCGAGGGGATCAACCGCGCGGCCCTGCTCAGCGGCGAGCATTTTGATGATGTCGCGTGAGGGCACGCCGCCGAGCGAGTAGAGTCGTTGACGCGTCAGGGTGAAGCCGTGACGCTCAGCGATGATTTCCCACGCGTGCCAGTGCAGCGGCATGGTGTCAGCTAGAGTCCCGTCAAAATCAAAGATTAATCCTTGCGGCTGCATGTCGGCATATATTGTCGCGGAAGCGGGGGGGGGAGTGCAACTAGTGAGTGCCAAACCGAAAATTGGCGCCAAGGTTCCGGAATTAACCCGAGCGTGAAGTGAGGGGCAGGACTTTTCCATTGCAGCGAAACTGTTCCGGACATACGTTGCGACGGACAAGCCGTTAAACCTCAACTCACCAGACCTTATGTATTTCGGCGCTGATTATCATCCTGAGCAGTGGGTTTACCCTTACGGAGGAACCAGGGAACGTCCGGAAGCCGAGTGGGAACAGGACATCGAGATGATGGTCGCCGCAGGAGTGAATGTCGTCCGCATTGGCGAATTCTGCTGGGGCCTGTGCGAAAGCGAGCCGGGCAGATACGATTTCTCCTGGATGCGCCGCGTCATGGACCTGCTCGGCAAATCCGGCATCAAAGTCATTCTTGCCACGCCGACGGCAGCGCCACCGCTGTGGATGTCACAGAAGCATCCGGAAATTTTGCCGATTGATGAGAACGGCCTCGTAAAGCACGCGGGCACCCGCCGCGCGGTATGCCTGAATAGCGAGATATTCTGGAATTATTCCCGTGCCGTAGTGGAGAATATGGCCAAGGCCTTGGGCGATCATCCCGACCTCATCGCGTGGCAGGCGGACAACGGCATCGGCGGCAATTTCACCGAGGCTTCATTCAACGCGGATACTCGTCGTGACTGGCATCTGTGGCTGGAGGCCAAATACGAGAACGCCGCCAACCTGAACGATAAACTCGGCCTGCGCCACTGGGGCCAGGTGGTCACCGATATCAAGCAGGTGCCCATGCCGATGTCGGCACCAGCAGTTCACAACCCGGCGCTGGTGCTTGATTGGAACCGGTTCTGCAGCGACACCATCGTTCAGTTTATCCGAATGCAAGCTGATCTGCTGCGGGAAATCACCCCCGATCACCCTGTCACCACGAACCTGCGCGCCCTGAAACATAAGTTCGACCACTTTGACATGGCGGAGGTGCTAGACTTCGTTTCCATCGAAAGCACGGCAGCCATCAAGTCGAGCTCGGCCGAACTGGCGTGTGAAATTGACATGCTGCGCTCGCTCAAGAAGGAGGGCGTGAAATCGCCCAATGGTGGCACTGGCTTCTGGGTAATGGAACACAAGGCGGGCAATGTTTCCTGGCAGGAGGTGAATTCCCTCGTACGCCCCGGTGTGCTGCGGTTGTTCACTTACCAGCTCATTTCGCGCGGAGCGGATGCATTGTTGTTCTTCCGCTGGCGCCAACCGCGTTTCGGCCCGGAAAAATTCCATGGCGCTGTCCTGCCGCACGCCACCGGCAAGAAAGGACGCGTGTATCGCGAGATCAGTCAGTTGGGCGAGGAGTTCAAACTGATCGCACCCGCGCTGGAAGGGAGCACCGTGCGTCCCGAAGTGTGCATTCTCTACTCGCACGAGAACGACTGGACGTTGCAATTACCGCAGCAGCCGAACAAACATTTCAGTTTGCGCGAGCACATCCAGTTGTTCTACTCGGCATTTCACGACAAAAATATCGGCGTGGATTTTGCGCGGCCCTCAGAAGACTTGTCGCACTACCGGCTGGTTATCGCCCCCTCGCTCCACCTGTTGAGCGGAGGCGAGGCGGATCGGTTGAAGTTGTATGTGCAAAACGGCGGCACGCTCGTGGGCACGTTCAATACGGCGTTGGTGAACGCCAACCACATCGCCTCCAACACGGGTTATCCACATGATCTGACCGACATGTTCGGCCTGGAAGTGGAGGAGTTCGACATGCTGCCACCCGGCGAGGAAAACCACCTCACGTTCAAAGGCGCGTTCCCGACCAGCCATCTGCATCCGGCACGGGTGTGGTGCGATCTGATCGAAACCAAGGAAGCCCAAGTGCTGGCGTCTTACTCCAAGGACTTCTACGCCGGCAAGCCCGCGCTGACAATGAACACCTACGGACTAGGGAAGGCCATTTATCTCGGCACCATGAGTCACCAGCACTTTTACTTCGACCTCGTTACGTGGCTGCGTCAGCTCTGCAATCTGCATCCGCTGCTGAAAGTGCCCGAGAGCGTCGAGGTCAGTATGCGAGAGAAGGAAGGCTCCCGGATTCACTTCCTGCTGAACCACAAGCCATCCCCGGTGCGGATTCAATTCTACAAGCCGATGCACGACTTGCTGACCGGCGCGAGTATCATGGGCCATCACGATTTGCCCCCGCACGGCGTGCTGGTGCTGGATGAAAAAGTGGAAGCCCACCCGCACACGGAGCCCGAACAGACTGCTCCCGCAGAAGTTCAGGCTGCCGAACCGCAAGCTGTGACTTGAGATTCCCGCCACAACTTGGCAGATGTATCGGCCCGGGTTGACCGGGCCAACTTTTTGATGATCCCGCTGCCGCCACGACGTATTCCTCCGCTTGGCCCGGGCAAACGCCCGGCGCGCCAACGCGCGCTTGCCGAATGGCGTGGGGTGGACATCGCGCCGATGGAAAAGGCCAGAGCGCGTTCAGAAAAGTCGGTAGCGGACATCCTCCCCAAGGTCTTGGGCGCTGTACGCATGGACAAACGCCAGGCCGAGGCGGAAATCGTGAAGGTATGGAACGCTTCCTTGGACCCGAACATCGTGAAGCACGCCCAGCCGACCGGCCTCAACAAGGGCACGTTGTTCGTCACGGTGGACAGCAACGTCTGGCTCGCCGAAATCGTGCGCTACCGCAAACGGGAAATTCTCGACCGCCTGCGTCACAGCTTCGGCAAAGACCTCGTCGCCCGCATCTCTTTCAAGGTGGGTTAAACAGTTCAAACTTATGAAAACTTACTGCTGCATTGCCCTGACCACTGTCGTCGCTGCACTTGCTGCCTTAGCTGGACCAGAGCAGTTGGTGAAAGAGCGCGCCAAGCAGGTGCGCGATCGGAACAATGAAAGCCAAGACGTGCCCAGCCACCCAAACACACCTCCGGCCACCGCACCGGCCACGCCTGCGCCCGCCGTGCGTCCTGCGCAAGGCAGCACCAAGCCCAGTCCGCTGGCGAAGATTCGCGCCGACATCGCCGCGTGGCAGAATCCCAAGGCCGTGAACGAGGATTCCAAAAAAGAATTCACCAAGGACGTTCTGGCAGCGGTTCGGGGCAGCAAATCCCCGGCGACACCCAGTGTGAATCAGTTCGGCGGCAGACTCTCTGCCGCCGTTGCTGGCAAGTCACTTGGCGGAAGCGAGCTGTCGCGACTCGCCGACAACATCAATCTCGCTGTCAACAGCGCCAGCCTGTCCGACGAGCGCACCGACGAGATTGCCGCCCAAGTGCAGTCCGACCTTAAGAAGTCTGGAGTGGATGTGACGGCGGCGAATGGCGTGGCTGACAGCCTCAAAGAACTCATGGCCGGGCTGAAGGAATAGCAGGCGTCTAGTTTGTTATGTCCACACCGCAGGTTCGCTGTCCTACGTGTCGCAAGACGGGTGATTGGTTTTCCACGGAGTATGGGCCGTTTTGCTCGAAACGCTGCCGGCTCGTTGATCTGGGCAAATGGTTGGCCGGTGAGCATGCCATCTCGGAGCCGTTGCGGCCTGAGCATTTTGAAAGGTTTGGTGATTTGTCGCCCGACCGGCACCTCGACCAGCCGGAAGAGCGCTGAGACAAGCGCCGGCACTCATGAGAGTGCAGCTGACTTAAGCGTGGTGACCTGCCGCGTTCTGGAGAACGCAGCTGCGGACACAACATCACACCTGCCGGTAGCGAAAACACTGCGTGGTGTGGTCATTCACCATGCCCACGGCCTGCATGAAGGCGTAACAAATCGTGCTGCCGACGAACTTGAATCCGCGCACCCGTAGGGCCTTGCTCATGGCGTCCGATTCCGGGGTGCGTGTCGGCAGTTGCTTCATGGATCTCCACGCATTGCGCCTGCTCTTCCCGCCAACAAACTGCCAGAGAAACTGGTCGAAGCTACCGACTTCCTCACGTAGCTTGAGATAAGCTTGGGCGTTCAACACGGCAGCCCGAACTTTCAAACGATTACGCACGATACCCGGATCATTCAACAGGCTCGCGATTTTCTTCTCGCTGTAACGCACCATGCGCTTGGCATCGA
Organism: Pedosphaera sp.; assembly: GCA_017853715.1. Lineage (GTDB taxonomy): Bacteria > Verrucomicrobiota > Verrucomicrobiia > Limisphaerales > DSYF01 > DSYF01. The sequence goes on along the minus strand of JAFMIZ010000119.1, from coordinate 2,447 downwards.
AGTCATCGAACGCACGGTGGTAGTTGTCGCGCTTTTTCAGGATTGTGATCCAGCTCAAGCCCGCTTGGGCGCCGTCGAGGATGAGTTTGGCGAACAGCTTCTGGTCATCGTGTTCCGGCACGCCCCACTCCTCGTCATGATAACGAACGTAAATGTCCTCGCTGAGACACCACCGGCAACGAGGTTTGTTATCCGGTGGGATGTAGGGCTTTTTCATGGCGAGCACGGTAGAGAAAAGTTTGCGTCAAAACCAGCCCGGTGGTGACATCGCGGGCGATGTCACCTTCGCCGAACGCAGCGTCAGGCGACGGCACTGAAGCTCGGCGCTCTCAATCACGACGCGCATTGCGCCACCCGACGCTTTGCTTAGTGGCGCGGACGGCGCAGCGCGCCGTACCTGCCCAAATCCACAATAAGCTCGACCTCAAATACGGTGCACCAGTTCGTCGGCGGGGAAGCGCACTTTGGGCAGCGTGGCGTATTTGTCGCCTGCTGCGCGATAGCCCAGCGCGCAGCAAACGCAGGACGCGAAACCGCTGCCGTTGAGCGTTAGCATCTCGTCGTACTTCTCCGGCTCAAAACCTTCGATGGGACAAGCATCCACGCCCAGGAGCGCTGCGCTGGTCATCAAGTTGCCGAGCGCGATGTAGGCCTGACGCGTCGCCCACTCGGGAATCACGTTCGAGCGCGGGCCAGCAATCAGGTTCCCATGCATCATATCGCGATACCCGGTCAGCGAATCGGGCGCGATGTCACGAACTTCGGCGATCCGCTTGATGAACGAAGCGATGTTTTCCTCTGACAGCTGGGTGCGGGCGGTGAAGACCACGTAGTGCGAACAGTCGGTTACCTGCTTCTGGCCCCAAGTGAAAGGAAGCAGCTTCTCCCGCACCGCCCGGTCGGTGATGATAAGGAATTGATATGGTTGCAGCCCGAACGACGAGGGCGAGAGCACCAACGCCTCCTCGAGCGCAGCCATGGTGGCAGCGGGAATCTTGCGGGCCGGATCAAAAATCTTGGTTGCGTAGCGCCACTCCTGCGCAGCGGTGAGTTGTTCAGTGGATATCGGATTCATAAATAATGTCGCCGCCTGTTTAATCGAGAACCACCGAAGCGCAAGCGTTCAATGCGCCTCTCGTTGTGATTCGACAAAACCAGGGTGATGGTGGAAGAACCCAAAGTGGCGTAGCTTGTCCCGGGAAAGCGCAACCAAACCTGTTTAGCAGGGACGTTGATCACGCGTCCATGAGCGGCAGCAGCAAAGTCAGCGCCGCGGTCTGCAGTTTTTCCCGGAGTGGCGCCAAATCGGTGACGTGTCTTGCGTAGCCGATTTTCCGGCCTTGCGCTTCCCGCCCGGCAGCTTTGGCCTCGGCACGCCTCAGGTGCATGAACGCGACCAAAAATAAGGGTGGCAACCAGTCATTCATGACTTGGAACATGTTTAGTCTCTCGCGTTTAAGGCGGATTACAAGTCTTGGGTGGCGCAGCTTGACCGGGCGACCGATTGCCTTGATTATAGGGGCGTCGCACAATGTTGGGGGCGCACCGGTTTCGACTTGGGAGAGGCGCCAGAGGCGGCATGCCGAGGACGATGCGTTGGCCTCGTAAATCATCGCATCAAAACATTAGTTGCTAACGAAGAATTAGCTCTCGCGGCCTAAGGCCCCGACGTTCACCGGTGGACACCTGCTACGCCGGATGAACGCCATTGCAGGTATGGATTGGACGTGGAGTCAGGCGGGCGTCCGTCCGAGAAATTAACTGCGGACTAGATCGCTGGATTCGTGTCGGAAGGTTATCCGGTGGTTGAATTTTCCTTTCGACTAAGCATGTAGTCGCGGCTGGTTAATTTGCCAAGGACGCGGGTTCGATTCCCGCCGCCTCCACCATACTGGGATTGGGTTTTGTGAGGGTTGGGTTGTTTTCCTGACGGAATCGGCCCGTGAGCAAACCCAAGTTCCGCATCACCGTGAAACGCGGCCATACGATGGTCAAAATCTACCGCACTCCCTCGTGTGAGTGCGAGGCTTTCCACGTCGTCCATTAACTCGGCGTTAAACGCCTGCGGAAGTCTTTCGCCAACCTCGCCCCTCCCCCAAACCGCAGCGGAAACCATCGTCAATAACCTGTCCCAGGACGAAATCAAGGTGCTTGAGTTGACCGGCGAGGACCGAATGGCACATGTCCGCGCCAAACAATTCCTCGCGGCCACGAGCGTCCCACTGGTGATGGCGGCCATGTATTTCGCGCGCATGGCCAAGTTGCTCGGGGGCGAGGGCCCCTTCAATCCAGATAAGCTGATCGAGGTGGCAGACTAACACCTAAATCGGCATCCGTTGGGGATCGGGCCCAAAACGGTGGCCTTGGTGCGGGATGGATTGCTCAAGGCGAAGGAGTTGTGTGCGTCAAGTTCTGCAAAAAGGTTTGGCCATCATGGTGAGCCTCTG
>JAFMIZ010000032.1 GCA_017853715.1 Pedosphaera sp. | reverse complement strand
CGGAAGACCCACGACGTGACGATCACGTGCGAAGCACCCGCATCCAGCCAGCCGTGCGCATTGTCGGGATTCACCCCGCCGCCAAGTTGCAATCCGCCGGGATAGGCTGCCAACGCTGAACGCGCCTCGGCTTCGCAGCCCGGCCCCAATTGGATGACGTGTCCTCCCGTCAGGCCATCGCGCCGGTAGAGCTCCGCGAACCAGCTCGCTGGCCGGTCGGAAACAAAGTTCGTGCGGAGCTGCCCGGGGGAATCACTCAGGCTGCCGCCGACGATCTGTTTGACGCGACCTTCATGCAGGTCGATGCACGGACGAAACATGGCCAGAGACTAGTTGCGCCTCGTTGAGTCGTCCAATCGCAAACTCGACGGGTGAAATGCGCTCACGAAAAAACACAATGGGTCCGTGCTGAATCCCGTCGTCGCAAGCCCCTCCCGCTGGACTGCGTCCACGCCAGACCTGCTGGCGCTGGTATATTCACTCGTGCTCGCATGGTTCTTGAGATGGGAGGTGAAGGATCTGGTCTGGAGCCTTTGGCTGGCGAGTTTGCTGGTGGGGTATCTGACCATCATCCTCACCATCTTCGGGCCGGGCGTGCGTATGGCGAAGGCGACCGAGAACCGCATGGTGGCCGCATTGCCCTTGGTCGGCGGCCTGTTCATGCTGGCCTTTTTCACCGTGCATTTCGGTGGTTTCCATTTTGTGCACTCGGTGTTCCTGAACGGCTTTTTTCCCGCGACGGATGCCCGATCGAGAGGCTTCCCTGGCGTTGCCACCTACCTTGAAGTGCTCAAGACCTATTGGCCGTTTGTGCTCGGAGCCGCCGTGAGCGAGCGGCAGAACTTGATGCGAGCCATGGAGAAGACCAATCCGATGGGGCCATACCAGAACGTGATCCGCATGCATCTGCTCATTTTCTTTTTCGCCGGCGCTGCCGCGCTGAAATTGGATTCGTTCCTCGTCTATGCCGTGGTGCTCGGTGTGTATTTCTTTCCCTTCAAGCTGCTCTTGGCCAAGCGGCCGTCGGTGACCGAGAACAACACTGCGCCGGGCTAGGTGGATCAAATCCATCCCAACTTGACGGCTACAGAATACGCCTTCCCACCAAGCCCGCTGCCGGGTAGCGTCTCCGCGTTGTTGCTCGACTTGTGACCACCCATTCGTCGCCACTGAAACGCTTTTGGCAGAAGTTTGCTGTGCTCGACGGCGCGGTCAGGGAAAGTGTGTCTGCCTGCACGGCTCCGTCTGCATCGGCCTGCTTTGAGGAACTCGCGCTGGTTCGCTGCGCCTGGTCCAACGACCAGCTCCCTAGCGAGTAGAACTTGGTCATGCGTCCGCTGACCATCGCGCCGGCTTCCACGTGGATGCGGGTGCCTGCTTGGGGCGCGACATTCCACGACAGCACCAATTCATTCCACGCCGAACGGGTCTTGATGACGGGCGAAAGCAACGCCTGTTCGCCGAGTTCATTGGTGGTGATTGAGAACTTCGAGAGGTCCGTGACCCCGATGAACTGACTGTAGGCGCGATGCTGCGATATCGGCACGAGCTTGCAGCCGGTCAGCAACATTGCCGCCAGCAGCAAAGTGTTTGCGGCCTTCAACATGGTGCAAGTCTCTCCGGGCGGCCCCGTTTGGCCAGCGCAAACGCCAGCCTCAGCCTGGGGGATAGTTCAACCCCGGGCTTGGACTAACACATCAGTGGTCCAGGAATAAGAGAGAAGCACACACAGGCGCCTGCTTTTTCCAATTCGTCGGATTCAGCCTGAATGGGGCCGAATAAGTCATTTTTGGCAACCGTCGGCAACCGCGATGCATCTTGGAACAGGCTCTAGCCAAGCTGGATAAAGTACCAGCCTTCTAAATCGGAAACGTAATTTGCCCCCACCCAAGGGGACTCGTGAGGTCCGGTCACGCAGACAAAAGGATTGGGTCGACGACACCGCGCTTTGGCTGGGTCCCTTCGCCGCACTTGATCTACCGCTTTGTTCACGTTGATCAGATCGAACAGCGGGAGAAGATCAAACCGAGCGGATCCGGCAGATGGAGGAAACCATGCGCACTTTCCAGCAGGATGTGGCGAGGGCGTTGAAATTTAAGCCGTCACGGGAAGAGGTTGAGTCGGCTTTGAGACACAATATGTTGTTTCGGTTAAACACCCACCGTCCACACCAGCGGGAGCGCCCGAAAGAGTTGCGTCTTGAGTGTACTTTCATCGCCATTTTGGGTAGAGGTGGGAATATTTTGAATGCGTCGTGCCGCTGATCGTCCATGCCTACCTCGCCTTCCACGGCGCAGTGGGACACCGCATTGGGCGGAAAAATCTTCAGATGGAATAAATATGAAGACCAAACGCGCATCTTCCTCCCGCCACCGCACCACGCGACGCCCGGCAGGCAATTATATCCGCGACTCCGTCAAACGCGTCGGCATGGTCATCCAACTCCGACCCGAAAAGCTGGAAGAATACAAGCGCCTCCACGCCGATTCCCATCCCGGCGTGCGTGATCTGCTCGTCAAATATCATCTGCGCAACTTTTCGATCTTCCTCCAGCAGATAGACGGCAAGTGGTATGAGTTCGGATACTACGAATGCACTGGCAAGGACTTCGACGCCGACATGGCGAAGCTCGCGGCTGAGCCGCGCAACAAGCAGTGGCTGAAAATCTGCGACCCTTTGCAAATGCCCCTGCCGGGTGCGAAGGGCTGGACGACGATGGAACGGGTTTATTTCAATGAATAGGAAGGGCAGCGACGCAGAAATCGTTGCGGGTCTTGAACGCGTTTCAGCTTACGACTTCAACCGATCCACTCCGGCGTCGTAGTCCCACTGTTTGTTCATGACCGGCGCAAGGACGCGCTGAACTTCGGCCAGTAGCGCAGGATCGTAGGGTTCCTCGCACCACGCCACATTGCGGCGGACGGATTCGGCGCGGGTGCTGCTGAACAGCGTGGTGGGAAAGTCGGGATTCTGGCTGGAGAACTGCAGCGCCAGTTTGCTGATGGATGTGCCACGCTGCTCGCACAGCGCGGCAGCCAGCCGAAAAAACTCGCGCTCGCTGGCAGTCGCCGGATGCCAGATCGGCGCTTCGCGTCCGCTCAAAAGGCCGCTGGCAAAGGGGGAGGCGTTGATGATGCCAATGCCCTTCAACTTCGCCAGCGGCAGCAGTTCCAAAGCGCGGGTGTCGTTCAGCGCGTAGTGGTTGTGGACCAAGGCGGCATCCACTGGCAGCGTTTCAAAGATGCGGTGCCACAAGTCCATCGGATAGATTCCGCAACTGACATTGCCGATGCGCCCTTCGCGTTTTAGTTCCAACAGCGCTTCCAACCCTTCGGTCAAAGCCCACTCCGTGTGGCGGCGGTGTTGGTATTCGAAATCGTGGAGATGGATGATGTCGAAATAATCCGTGCCGAGCCGCTCCGTGCTTTCGTTGAGCGAGGCGCGGAGACGGGCGCGAGAATAATCAAGCGTGTCTTCGCCATAGCCGCCGGGCTGGGTGTATTTGCCGACTTTGGTCGAGAGGTAATAGCGGTCGCGCCGAATGCCTTTGAGTGCCTTGCCGAGGACGGCTTCAGCCGCGGTGCCGCCGTAGGCCGGAGCCACGTCGAAATAGTTGATGCCAAGGTCGAGCGCGGTGTGGACGGCGCGGATGCCTTCGGCTTCGTCCGCCGGGCCATAGACGCCGCCGAGCGCCGACGCGCCGAAGCTGAGTCGCGAAACGTTGAGGCCGGTTTTGCCGAGGGGATTGGATTTCATCTCCGGAGAATGTTCACGGCGCGGTGACTTCGATTTGAACTTTCAGGGCGTTGGTCTTGTCGTCGGCCTGCTTCATAGCGTCGAGTGTTTGCGCGAGCGGGAAAAGTCCGGTGAGCAGCGGGCGCAGATTCAACCGACCGGAGGCTGCAAGACGGATGGCCTCATCGAAAACATTCCCGTAGCGGAAGCTGCCGACCAACTGGATTTCGCGAAGCATGAGATGATTGGCGGGCAGGGGAACGTCTTCGACGCCAAGCGTGCCAATCTGCACGATTGTGCCGCCGGGCCGGATGAGGTCAAACGCCTGGCGCAAGGCCGGTCGCGCACCGGAGGCTTCCAAGATCACGTCGAACCCATCGCCGGTGAGTGAACTGACTTGCTCACTCAAGTGCTTCACGGCGGGATCGAGGGCAAGGTCCGCGCTGAAGTCCAGCGCCAGCTTTCGTCGCGCAGGCACGATGTCGCTTAACACCACCGGCACGGCGCCGAAAGCCCGCGCCGTCATGGCGGTCAATAAACCGATCGGCCCGCCGCCCATTACTAGAACATGTTTGCCCGAGACTGCCCCCGCTCGTTTCACCGCGTGCAGTGCGACAGCCAGAGGCTCCATCATCGCGCCAATGGTGTCGTCGAGTTCCGCTGGCAGGACGTGGCATTGATCGGCGCGAACGGTGACGTATTCCGCGAATGCGCCGTCTGTCGGCGGCTTGGTGCTGGCGCTGCCGAGCATGATGGTCTTGCGGCAGAGATTCCGCCGTCCGCTGCTGCAGTAGCTGCAAAAGCCGCAGGCGCGGGCGGGGTTCACCGTGACGCGCGTGCCGACGACTGGCGCGGTCACGCCCTCGCCGAGCGCGGCGACATTGGCGGTGAACTCGTGGCCGAGGATGAACGGGCGCGTCGGCACGAACGGCCCGCAATCGCCGCGTGCAAAGTAGTGCGAATCCGAACCGCAGATGCCCGCGCGCCGGACACGCAGCAGCACCATGCCCGGGCCGGGCTTTGGCTGCGCGCAGGATTCAACGCGGATGTCGCGGGCGCCGTGCAACATCGCGGCAAGCATTGTATCACTCATGGATGTTCGTGGGGCTTTTGGATTCCGTAAAAGTGCGCGCAGTTGCCGCCGAGGATGGCGGCGCGGATCGCCGGCTTGAAACGCCGGACGTAATCGGTCACAACGCCCATGGTGGAAGCGTAATCGCCGGAAAGCGTGCAAACCGGCCAGTCCGAGCCGATCATCAGTCGCTCCGTTCCAAACGCAGCGACGACTATGTCAAGGTAGCGGTGAAAGTCCTCCACCTGCCACTGCTTCCATTTCGCTTCGGTGACGAGGCCGGAGAGTTTGCAGAACACGTTTGGAAACTCCGCCAGCTGCCGAACATCCTCTTGCCACGGCGAGAACAAACCCTCGCGCATTGCAGGTTTGGCAATGTGGTCGAGCACGAAGGGCTGATGCGGGAACTCGGCAACAAGTTTGACGGCCACGGGCAGGTGCTTCGGAAAGAGAAGTAGATCGTAAGTCAGACTGAACTCGTGTAGTTGGGCGAGGCCGCGACGGAATTCTGGCAGCAGCATGAATCGGTCGTCCGGCTCGTCATGAACGACGTGGCGCACCCCGACGAACTTCGGATGCTTCGCAAACATCTCCAATTGCTCGCGGAGTTTCGGCGAGCGTAAGTCCACCCAGCCCACCACGCCCTTGATGAAGTCATGTTTTTCGGAAAGCTCCAGCAGCCACTCCGTTTCCTCAACCATCTGGCGTGCTTGCACCGCGATGGTGCCGTCGAATTGGATTGTCTTGAGCAGCGGGGTGAGTTCGTCCGGCAAGTAATCGCGCCGCAGCACCTCCATTTCGCGGGTCATCCAGACCTGGTGCGCCGGGTTGTATTTCCAGAAATGTTGGTGGGAATCTATTCGCATTCTTCGCAAGATGGGCTTGGCCTGTCTAGCTTCCCAGCACGCGAACCTCATAAACTTGTGCGCGGGGAAGGCCGTTGGTGGCAAGGATCTCGAGACGCAGGCGGGTGACGCCTTCGAGCGCCATGCGGTGGCGGCGATTGCGCTGAAAGTTTCCGAAGACCTCTGTGATGTTGGACGAGCTGCCGTCGGCACGGTAGCCGATCAGGCGGTAGTCACGGACGATCGAGGGCAGGCTGCTGACCGGGTAGCCCTGCCAGCTCTGCCAAAAGTGAAAGTGCAGCGCCGAGTCAAAAAGAAGCTGGACCTCGCTGATCGTCCGGGGGGTCTCCCAGCGCAGCTCGATCCACTCTGGTTCTTGGAACGAACTCGCCGCCGAAACCCAGAGGTTAGGTTCCCGGGTCGGGCGGCTGTGACCATTCACCGCCTTGGTCGCCTCGTAAATCGCCTGCTCGGGCGTGGTGCGGCAAAGGAAAGCGAAATTATGGAACATGCCTTCGGCAGCGAGGTTGCGGGCGTGTCCGTTCCAGTCCGGCGACACGACGCTGGCCCCGTCGGCGTCCACCGCACGCGTCATCCCAATCTTGAGCGTGCGCGCAGTCCAATTGCTGAACGGGTTGGGCCGGATGGGATCGTCGGGGCGGGGGTAATACCAGCGTTTGCCGGGTGGAGTTTCCGTCATGTGAACGGCGACGTGGGGATTCGTTCCGAGGATCAGGAAATGCCAGCCGGGGCGGGGAACAGCGCAGGCAATCGGCAACTCGATCCATTGCTCTTTTCCCGCCGGGATTTTGACGACGCCTTCGGTCAGCTGGACCTCGGGGTAGGTGGATCCGTTCTCCGGTCCCTGGTGGAAGCGATAGCGGAGTTCGGTGTCGCAGTCTGCGTTCACGAAAAGCGAGATGGAATCCAGCTTTCCGCTGGTCACGGGGAGTTGGAGCAGACGTTCGCTTCGCAGACGATCGGTGCCCCAGCTTTCAGCCGGTTGACGCTCCGAATAGACGCTCGAAGCGGTGACCGACGCCTCGGGAGCGATGTTGCCGGCGATCGGCAGGTCGAGCGCATGGATGTGATGATCGGCGAGAAACAGGTCGCGTTGAATCGCACGGATGGCTTCACCCTGCGCGAGCAGCTTTGGGTCGCGCTGAAATCGTACGGCATGGGAGGCGGCCATGCCGACGGCTTCGCCGAGTTGGGCGCACGTCAGCATGACGCGCGTTGAGGACAGCGCGTAATGCGTGGCGCTGAGGTTGCGGCCAGCAAAGAAAAGATTGCCGATGGTTCGCGAGTAAAGCGAGCGGAGCGGAACATTGTGCGGTCCGCGCAGGTATTGGTGGGTGCTGGGGTTCACCTTGTCGTGGAATCCGCCCGGCGGGTGATGATCGAACCCCCAGCCGCCGTAGGCCACCGCGTCATCGAAGTGCGCCTGCGCGTCGATCTCGTTCATCGTCAGAATGTGATCACCCTCGAAGCGGCGCGATTCACGCTTGCCGGGCACGGCGCCCATCCAGTCGAGTTCGTAGGTGACGAGCCGTTCGGCGAGTGGCGAACGGTTTTTCAGGTAATCCCAGACGGCGAGGGTGATGCGCTGGACCTCTTCCTTGATCTTGGTCGTATCGTGAACAGTGTCGAGCGCCCCTCCCCATTCCAGCCACCAGAACCCGCCGGTGTCGGGGAAGAAATGTTCGTTTACGGGACGATAGGGACCAAAGTCGTCGAGGTTGAGTTGCATGCCCACCCATTTCGGCAAAACAAACGGGATGGGCCTGCCGGCATCGCGGGCGTGCAGGTGAAGGCTCATGCCCATGGTGGCACGGTTCGGCTCTTCAGGGCACATCGGCTCGTTGAACTCCGCGCGCGCCTCAACTCCCATGCGGAACGGTGCGCCGGAAAGCGATCCGACGATGCCGTCGCCCGAACAATCGGCGAAATATGCAGCGTCGAAGATATGCCAGGTTTCCTCCATGGAACAATATGCCTTCACGCTGGCGATGCGCTTGCCGTCGTCATGCATGTTGATGGCGCAGACGGCGGTGTTGAGGAAAAGGTCAAGGTGCGGTTCGTTTCTCACCAGGGACTCCAGTTCGAGGTTCCATCCCTCCGGGCACCAGGTGGGATTGCGGTGCAGGTTGTTGAGGAACAGCTCCTCGATCAGTCCGGTCTCGCGCGAGTAAGCGAAGTTGCATTGCGTGGCGCCCACCGGTGGCACGCGGATCTCGGTGCTGGCATTTCCGCCGAGCACGGGGCGATCCTGGATCAGCGCGGTGTGCACGCCCTGGCGCGCGGCCGTGACGGCCGTGCAAACGCCGGAAAGGCCGCCGCCGACAATGACCAGATCGTAAGGGTGATGGATCGTTTTCAACGGGTCAGGTGGGTGGAATTTTCGGGTGGATCGAGGGCTTCTCGGGTGGCTGTTCCTTGCGCACCGTCGAGGCAAGTATGATTGCGGCAAGCGGATGCAAGACGGCAAGCACCATGAAGATTTTCGCAGAACCGAAGGTCCCCATCAGGTCGCCGACGTATTTGTTGAAAACCATCGCGCCGCACGCGCCGAAGGCGCCGGCGATCCCCCACACGCTGCCGACATTGGCCGCGGGAAACGCATCGGCCACGACGACGCCGAGGTTGAAGAGCCAGGTGAGGCACACGGCGGCGACGATGCTGAAGATCGCGAGCGTGGCGGCCGGCTGCGGAAAATGCGGCGTGAGCGCGCACACCGGTGCCAGCACCGCCGCGCACGTGAGAACCATCCTGCGAGCGCGCAAGGGGGCGTTGCCCCGGCGCACCAACCGGTCCGAAACCGCCGAGCTTCCGATGCCGCCGAGGTCTGCGGCAAGGAATGGGATCCAGCCCACCATGGCGATTTGCCTCAACGACAACCCCGAGTGTTCCTGAAGATAGCCCGGAAGCCAGAACAGGCAGAAATACCACACCGGATCGCTGACGAAGCGGATCATCAGAATTCCCCAAAGACTGCGCGTGCGCCACAGTTGCGGCCAAGTGAAGGCCGCCGGGCGCTCGGTGGTCGTGGTCGCTTCCTCTACGACGAATCCCGGCGGTGGGTCGCGGTATATCATCCGCCACGCGATCACGAGCAAGAGCCCGAAGATGCCCGGCACCATGAATGCCGCATGCCACCCGAAACTCAGGGCCAGCCAGGCGATCAACGGCGCGGAAACAATCGCCCCGATTGTTCCACCGGACGAGCAGATGCTGTTGGCTGTCGCCCGCAGTTTCGCGGGAAACCAGATGGTCACCACGCGCAGTTGTGCGGGAAACGTGGTTGGCTCCGTGATGCCGAGCATGCCGCGGAAAAAGGCAAGCTGCCCGAAGGTTTTGGAGAACCCGGCACCCAGGCAGGCGGCCGACCACCCAATCATGCCGAAAACCATGACACGCCCCGCGCCCAAACGATCCACCAGCCATCCGGCCGGGGCGTAGGCGCTCGCGTAGCAGAAAAGAAAGACATTCACCAGCACCGCGTAGCCGCTGTCATTGAGGCCGAACTCGGCCTTCAAGGTCGGCTTGAGCACGGAGACAATCTGGCGATCGACGTAGTTGAGCACGATCGCGATGAAGACAATGCCGAGAATCAGCCAACGGCGGCGCTCCGGCCGCAGCCATGGTGTCGCGCCAGTGCTCACTTGCTAAAAAGGGGGGAGGGGAGTAGGGCCGACGGGAAGCCGACCCTGGCGGATTCGTGGAATGGGTGCATCGTTTTCAAACGGTATTTGAGTCCGGTTTCAGCGATTGCTTTCGTCCAATTGATAGATTGTCGATTCCGATCTGGCAATGCGCTGAAGCGCATTCATTATACGAATTTGCGCCAAGCCTTAGCGCGGCTTCATCCGGTGCCGCCGATAGGCGGAGGGGGTGAAGCCGTGGTGCTTCTTGAAGATGGGAATCATGTGCTCCACGTAGTCGAACCCGCAGGCCTCCGCGATTTCGGGTATTGGCATGTTGGTGGAGTGCAGCAGGCCGCGCACCTTCTCGATTTTGACTCGGCGAATTTCATCAGCCGGACTGCGTCCTAACAGCTCCCGAAAGCGCCGCTCCAGGGTGCGGCGGGCCATCGGGACCGCCTTCAGGACGGCGCGAACGTCGAGTCCTTCGTGGGCGTGGTCGCGGATGAAGCGCAGGGCTTGTTGGATGTGCGGGTCATCGCAGGCCACCAGATCGGTGGATTGGCGGGTGGTGACCCCGAGCGGTGGCAGATGAATTTCACTTGGCGTCGCGGCTTTGCCGCGGAGCAGGCGGTCCAATTGGCGCGCGGCTTCGTAACCGATCTTCTCCACCGGGATATCCACGCCGCTTAACGGTGGATGCACCACTCGGCCCAATAGATCCTCGGTTTCGAGGCTGATAATAGCCACTTCTTCGGGCACTTTGATGCCGCTTGTCTCGCAGTTCATGGCGATTTGCCGGCAAATGCTGGTGGCCCAGCCAATCACCCCCACCGGCTTCGGCAGCGACTCGATCCATCGGCGGTGGTCGTTCCTCCGCTGCTCCTCGTCGGGCCGGGGGCCAAGTTTCCGGGATGGTTGGTAAAGGATGGGATCCAGGCCGGCTTGGTTCATCACGCCTCGGTAGGCATCAGTCCAAAAGTCAATGAACGGACGATGCGGCTCGCCGCAGAACGCGATGTTTGCGAGTCCCTTCTCGCGCAGGTGTGCCACCGCCATCCGCATCACGGCCTCCGCGTCGCTGGTGACCCGGGGGAAGTCAACTCCCTCAAGGCGTGATCCGGAGACATTGACCACCGGGATCTTGGCGGCGCGCAACTTCGCGGCGAGTGGTTGGGTATGAACGGAGGCGATTACTCCGTCGCTGTTCAAGCCCACTGGCAATTCAGCGTTTTCATCCGGCTCGCTGGGATCCATGTCCAATAACCACGGTCCGTGCTGTTGGGCATATTGCCACACCCCCTCGATGATCCCGCGGCCGTAACTGTTCCAGGCCGCAATCAACAGCGTGACATGTGGGGGCGTCGCTTTGGCTCGTTGCCTCCTTGTTTTGTTACGGCTGGTCTTGCGCATGGTGATCATGCGAGAACGATACACCAGGCATGCTCGGAGGGCGCAAGGAGAAGTGGCGCAAAATCGTAAACATTATGCGCAGGAGAGCATTTTCAGTTTTTTCGCCGCCTGCTAGGTTGGCTCTAACAAGACCCCGCTCCGGGCGAAGGCTGGCGTTTGCAGGAGCAGACCAATTCCCTGAGCACGGGCCTTTCGACGAACTGGGTCTGTGTGACGGATGGTTCGGTCAACAGCACGAACATCAGCTTGAACTCGGCGCAACCTGCAGTGTTTTATCGCCTGTTGTATCCGTGAGGAAGTTGCGTCATTTCAATTCCCCTCGGCGCGACGCGGTCAAAGCTGGCTGCTTGCGCCGATGGGGCACTAGATATCGGGCAAAAAATGCATTTATGAGACCAAACTTGAGCAAAAAACATCCAATGCGCTGCGCGTTCACGCTTATTGAACTGCTGGTTGTGATCGCTATTATCGCCATTCTGGCGGCAATGCTCTTGCCAGCACTGTCTAAGGCAAAAGCTAAGGCGCAGGGGATCAGTTGCCTGAACAACACGAAACAACTGTCCCTCGCTTGGATCATGTACGCGGGAGACAACTCGGACAAATTGGTCAACAACTACACGGCCTCGCTGGATTGCGGGGCGAACGCGTGGGTGCGAAAAGGCCCCACTTGGTCGGGGAACGCCCGGACGGACACCACCAACTTGGCCATTCTCAACGGCGAACTCTACCAATACAATCAGTCCGCAGCCATCTACCATTGTCCTGCGGACAAATCCACGGTCGGAGCCTCCGGTGTGATCCGTTCCCGCAGCTACTCGATGAGCACGGGGGTGAATTGGACGACAGACGGCCAGCCGGTGAATCCCGCCGTCCCGACCAAGTCCACGGCCATGATCAATCCCTCGCCGACAAAAGCGTCCGTGTTCATTGATGAGAAGGAGGAAAGCATTGACAACAACGCCATCGGCATTCGTCAATTGTCCAGACTGACGACCTACTGGAATGTGCCGGCCGGCAGTCGCCATGCCGGCTCGGGTGTGATATCGTTCGGTGACGGTCATTCTGAGATTTGGAAATGGCGCAACAGCTACATTCTGAAGGCGGTGAGCTTGAGTTACGGATCAACCCCCATCCCCGCAAATGACAGCGATGCGCGGCGCTTGGCGGAGACTGTGCCCGATGGCAACTACGGGGCTCCATGACTTCTGATGGTCGTGGATTATCTCCGCACTTCGGCCTGATCGAAGAGCGCCTTGTTGCCCCGCAACCTAATACCGCAAGCCATGCAGTCAGCTTCTAGAGCCTTCGGCCTCCTCTTGGCGACGCTAGTCCTTGGCTCCGTAGGGCCGGGTGCCGCAACCGAGATTCACGTCGCTCCAACTGGGAATGACGCGAATTCCGGAAGCGTCGCGCAGCCGGTGGCCACCCCTCAAGGAGCGCAACTCCGAGTTCGCGCGCTGATCCAAGCCGGCTTGAGCAACGCCGTGGACGTGATCTTTGCGGCTGGAACCTATGACCTGACCGCGCCGCTGGAGTTGCGGCCCAAGGATTCCGGCACGGCGGCATTCCCGATCACGTGGAGAGCGGCGACCAATGGCACGGTGGTCCTCAGGGGCGGGCGCAAGCTCTCGGGAACGTGGACGAATGGCGGCGGCGGCATCTGGTTCACCGACCTCACCGGTATCGGTCTCGGCAGCAACCAGTGGAACTTCCGCCAGCTGTTCGTCAACGGCCAGCGCGCGGTCCGCGCCCGCTATCCCAACGTCACCCAGGTGAACCCGTTTCTCTACGCAACCGGCGGTAGCTTCAGCAATGCGGTCATCAATTCCAATTTGGTCAAAGCGAGTTGGGGCACCGCCGCTGACGCCCAGATCAACATCGTGCCCCAATCGCGGTTCTTCAATCAGTGGAACACCGTCACCGCCGTCAACACGAACACGGGACGGATAGACCTTGCCGACAGTGAGCGGCATCGGCTGATTGACAGTGGCAGTTGGTTCTGGATCGAGGGCGTTCAGGCCGAACTGGATGAACCCAACGAGTGGTTTTTGGATCCCATCACCGGACGGCTTTACTATATGCCGACCAACGGAGTGGACCCCAATACTCTGGAGATCGTGGCGCCTTACCTGAACCGCCTCATCAACGTGCAGGGCGATGTCAATGCGGGCACGCACGTTCAGCAGGTCCATTTCGATGGTCTTGAGTTTCGCTACACCGACTTCACCATCGGCCACATCGAATCGCGGGTTCACACGGACACGGTCATCATGTTCGAGAACACCCGAGACTGCTCGGTGCGGAACTGTCATTTCGAGAACATCGGCGGCTACGCGTTGTGGCTGCATTTGGACAGCCAGCGCAATGTTTTTGATCGGAACACGGTGCGTAATTCCGGCGGCGGCGGGGTGTTGCTGACCGGCGCCCGGTTCGCCTACATGGACGACTCCAAGATTTACACGCCGGGTGAGGCGGCGGCGAAGGTCGCGCCCATCCTGAACGAGATCACGCGCAACACCGTCGAGCATTGCGGCAAGATCCGCTATTACGGCGGCGGGGTGCACCTCGACTCGCGTCCGTTCAGCCTGACCATGGCGCCGGGCAATTACATCGCCCATAACCATTTCAACGACCTCTCGCGCAACGGCGTCTTCGCCTTCCGCAACCAGGGCGGGAATGTGGTGGAATACAACCGCATCCACAATTGCATGCAGACGACCATTGACGGCGCGGCGGTCCACTTCGCCACCATGAACACCCTTAACGCCCCGAACTACATCCTGAACAACTGGCTTTATGACGTTTGGGGCTACGAGCAGAAGCCCGACGGCAACCCGGTGCGTCGGCTGGGCAACGGCGTGTTCCTCGACTGGGAAAGCAGCAACACCACCGTGAAGGACAACTGGATCTACAACACCGTCAGCGGTGCGGTGAAGGTCATCTGGGATGGCAACCGGAATGTCGTCAACGCGGGAAACAGCTCCTCCGACACAGTGATCACACCGCCGTTTGTGGCGGAGGTCGGTCCGGAGGGCGCCGCGAGCAACGGCATTGATCTGGCCAGCAACAAGTCCACGGGCAGCATCATTCATTACACGGACGCCGCGCACTTCGCCAGCACCGGCACCTGGACGAAACATGCGGCCGTCGGGATTGTGAATCTCTTCGAGTTCAAGTTCCTGGCCGGCACAGGCGCCGTGCCCTCGACGGCGATCTACACGCTGCCGATCACCGAGGACGGCACCTATGAGATCTCGCTGCTCTACAAACCCGGGCCCGACCGCGCCTCGAATGTGCCGATTCTCATCCAGCACGCCGAAGGCCAGGCCGACATCACTTGGAACATGCGGCGCGGCTCCCCGCATGGCTTTGCGGTGCCGATTGGCACCTATCGCTTCAAGGTGGCCGGAAGCAACACCGTGACCCTGTTCACCGCCGGAGCAAACGGGAAAGTGATCGCTGATTCCGTGGCCTTCGTAAAAGTGAGCGACCAAATCCCCATCGGACCGGTGGAGCAGACGAAAGCCAAAGCGCAGCCCGCAATTGCCCTGAAGGGCATCTTGATTGATGAGCGCGATGCTGAGGTTGCGGGTAACTGGGAGGAGGGCAACACGACTCCCGTCATTCCGCCGGGTTATCTCCACGACCAGGCCGGTGGCAAAGGCGAAAAGACGCTGACTTTCAATGTCCGCGTGAAACAGCCCGGGAATTACACAATCAAACTTCTCTATACCGCGCATCCCAATCGCTCGGTCAACACGCCCGTCCGGGTGACGGCGGGAAGGCAATCGCGGGAGTTCCAGGTCAACCAGCAGCAGAGCGATGGCACCGGTTTTGTGCTGGGAACATTTCACCTCGAGGAAAGCGCCACCGTCGTGGTCGCCAACCAGAATACTACGGGCTACGTGGTGGTGGACGGGTTGCAATTGATCCCGCAGTAGAGGGGCCAATTACCTGGCCGCAGGTTTAGTGGAAAACTGACCGACGAACCGACAGGATGAACCAAGCACCTCAAACCTCCGAAACCGGCGTGAAGCGGGTTGGCATGGTGACCCGGCTCCGACCGGAGTGCGTCGCCGCCTACCGGGCGCTGCACGCCGACTCCCACCCCGGGGTGCGGGATCTCCTGACAAAGTATCATCTGGAGAATCTCAGTATCTTTCTCCGACAAATTGGCGGCGAGTGGTTCGAGTTCGGATACTACGAATACCGCGGAGCGGATTTCGCGGCCGACATGGCGGCGCTGGCGTGCGAGCCGCGCAATCGTGCGTGGCTTGAGGTCTGCGATCCGATGCAGCTTCCCCTGGACGGGGAAACCGGCTGGGCTGTCATGGAACAGATTTATTACAACCGCGGTGCGCCCTCGCTAGGCTCGCCCCCTCCGTATGCATGACGATTGGCTGCACCAATGGTTATCATCCAAGACGAGAGCTGAACCAGCCCCGGTTTCGCCTTACCGTCTGGTGAGCAGCGCCGTTGACGCCGAAGAGACTCAAGTGCCATGACTTCATCAATGCCCCACCATTCCGGGTTCTCGTGTTCCTTGGTCGCTGTGTTGACCATCCTACCGGCCACGCTGTTCGCCGCGACCGATATTCAGGTTGCCCCAGCTGGAAATGAATCGAGTCTTGGAACGGTCACGAAAGCGGTGGCGACCAACGGTGTTTTGAAAACCTCTACTTTTACGAGAAAGCTCGCGGGCGGGACTCCCCAGCGGATCGTCCTATTCGGGACCAGCCTGACGGCTGAAGGTGCCTGGGTTGCCCAAATGCAAAGCGTCGTGGATAGCGCTTATCCGGGGCTGGCCACATGGATTAACAGCGGCGGGTTGGGCAAGGCGTCGGACTGGGGCGTTACGAACCTTCAGACCAAAGTCATTGATCAAAATCCCGACGTCGTCTTCATCGAGTTCTCGGTGAACGACGCTGCTGTCGTTCTCAATGTCTCGCGTGCTCAAGCGCTGGCAAACCTCGCAACCATCGTGAACGGCATCCGGGCCGCGCGGCCGAATTGCCAGATCATCCTGCAGGTCATGAATCCGGTCGATCGTCGGGACACGGATACCTACAGCCCGCGGCCCAATCTGGCGCAATACCAGCAGGACTACCGCAACTTCGCGGCAAGCAACGGACTTCAGTGCATTGATCACATGCCCGCGTTCCAGGCGTTGCTCGACGAGGGATCAGACTCCTATCGCCTGTATGTCCCGGACGGGTTGCATCCCAGCACCGAGGGGTTTGCCCGCTACCTGACGCCGGTGTTGCTGCAGGCGATCGGGCTTGCTCCAACCTCTACGGATGTCCGGCTGCGAATGGACAACGGACGGGCCGCCGAGCCCTCCGCACCACAGGCCGCTGCTCGGGACAGCACGCTGATCGTCTGGCGCGGTGGGTCCACAACCAACGCTCTAACCGTTCAACTCGACTTCGCTGGTGGCAGCGCTGCGAGCGGCAGCGATTACGCGGCGCTTCCGACCAGCATCACTATTCCCGCCGGACAAGTGTCGGCCGCCATCCAGTTGCTGCCCCTGTATGACCAGCTTGTCGAAGGAGACGAAACCTTCCGAGCGTCACTCGTGCCGGCGGCGGGCTACTCGAATGGGTATCCCTACAAAGCCAGCATCGTGATCGAAGACTACGCCGGAAACGCCAACACTCCGCCCGTCGCGTCCAACGTGGTCATCACCGGCACCGCAGCCATCGGAACTACACTTGTGGGCAGTTACAGTTACTCGGACGCCGAGAACGACTCCGAGAGCGGCAGCCTTCTCCAGTGGTTTCGCAGCAACGACGGCGCCCTCGGCGGTGGCGATCCAGCCATCGTGGGGGCCACGAACAGCAGCTACATCGTGCGACCGGAAGATTCCGGCAAGACGCTTTTCTTTCTGGTAACACCCAGAACTGCCACCGGGGCGCCCGCCGGCAACTCCGCCGCCAGTGGCGGGGTCTCGATTCCGGCAGCGCCTTCAGGCTCCTTCAAGATTCTCATTCAGGAAAACTTCGGCAGCCCTGGCGCAGCGCTGAACGGAACGGCCGCCGACACCTTTGATGCGGCCCTCACCTCTGCGGGAGGTTCCAGCACCTGGGGCGCCGCTGCCAGCTTCCTAGTGGATGGCACTGTCAGCCTGGCCACTCGCCAGGCGGCCTGCCTCAATCTCGGCAACTACATCAACAGTGCGAAAGGGGCGGCGGCGGGTGCTCTACGCGGGCGGCCTCTTTGTGAGTCAATGGGGCAAGGATCAGTCCGTCCCCGACCATGAGGCGGATTATCAGTAATTTTGGATTGTTCGCCCTTGCTTGCGGCCAGGCTTCTGCCGGAGCCTTGGCCTCTCCGATCACGGGAATTGGAGTCGGCATGTCGAGCGCCGAAGCTTTCAAACCTTATGGAATTCTCTGACAAAGATCCTTCGCCCTTTTGTTTGCGCGGACAGACAGCGCTGATCACTGGGGGCGCAACCGGCCTGGGTCTTGGCATGGCGCGCAGTTTTGTGGCCGTCGGCGCGCACGTGGTGCTGGTGGGCCGCCGCGAGGAGGAACTGAAGCGCGCCGTGCAGGAGCTTGGCCCGGCTGCGAGCTATGTTCGTTGCGACATCACCAATTTGGGCGCGGCGGGGCAACTCGTCGAGGCGGTCACCCGGGCTGCGGGTGGTCCGCCGGACATTCTCGTCAACAACGCCGGCATTCATGTCAAGAGGCCGAGCCTGGATACGACGCCGGAGGATTTTCAGGCGGTGCTGAACACCCACGTCCTCGCGGCGCATGCCCTGACCCGGGCGGTGTTGCCCGGCATGATTTCCCGCGGACATGGCTCGATCCTCTTCATTGCCTCAATGGCCTCCTTGTTTGGGATTCCCCAAGTCATCGCCTACTCGGCTGCCAAGAGCGCCCACTTGGGCATGGTGCGCACGCTGGCCACGGAGGTCTCCTCGCTTGGCGTTCGCGTCAACGCCATTGCTCCCGGATGGATTGACTCCGAGATGAGCCGTAAGGCGATGGCCGGCGATCCGGCCCGGCGCGAAAAGGTTTTGGGCCGCACGCCGCTGAAGAAATTTGGGGACGCGGAGGATGTTGGCTGGGCGGCGGTTTATCTTTGTTCCCCGGCGGCCAAATTTGTCACGGGCGTGGTGTTGCCCGTGGATGGCGGCGTGAGCATCGGCTTTTGACTTTATGAAACTCGGACTGGGACTCTATCGCCACCAACTCAACGCGCAACATTACCAGTTCGCGCGCCAGTGCGGGTGCACGCATCTGGTCGTGCATCTGGTCGATTACTTCCGCTCCTCGCGCAGCAATCAACCCGGCGATCAGCCGGTCGGCGACGACACGGGGTGGGGGTTGGCCGGAGACCCGGACACGCTGTGGAGCTTCGAGGAGTTGGCCGCATTGAAACGCGGGATCAACGCCGCCGGGCTTGAGCTCGAGGCCGTGGAGAATTTTGATCCCGCGCACTGGCACGATGTGCTGCTCGATGGCCCGAAGAAGGCGCAACAGCTGGAGAATCTCAAGACCCTCATCCGCAACCTGGGCCGGGCCGGCATTCCGGTCATGGGCTACAATTTCTCCATCGCCGGTGTCGCCGGACGGGTGAAAGGAAATTTTGCGCGCGCCAGCACCGAAGCGGTCGGCATGGATGGCCCATTCGACAAGCCCATGCCCAACGGCATGGTGTGGAACATGGTCTATGACCGCAACGCCCCGCCCGGCAATGTTCCCGCCGCCACGCACGATCAACTTTGGCAGCGTTTGAAGGATTTTTTGGACGCGCTCATTCCCGTTGCCGAGGAAGCCGGTATCACACTGGCGGCACACCCCGATGATCCGCCCATGCCCGCCGTCCGTGGGCAGCCGCGGCTTGTATATCAGCCGCACCTATACCAGAAACTGCTCGACTTGCGTCCCAGCCCGCGCAACGCCCTGGAGTTTTGTCTGGGCAGCCTCGCCGAGATGACCGAGGGCGATATTTACGACGTTGTGGACACCTACAGCCGTCAGGGCAAGCTGGGTTATGTCCACTTCCGCAACGTGCGCGGCAAAGTTCCCTATTATAAGGAGACGTTCATTGACGACGGCGACATTGACATGCTGCGCGTCCTCCGAATTTTAAAAAAGAACGGCTATAACGGCGTGCTAATTCCCGATCACGCACCCCAGATGGCCTGCGACGCCCCGTGGCATGCCGGCATGGCTTACGCGCTGGGCTACATGCGGGCCGCGCTGCAGACATTGGAGACGGAGCAGGCACGCCAAACACAGTGAAAAGTCACCGGCTCAAACGATTTGGTGGGGCGGCGCTTGCCGCATTTTGTCTTCCCGCCTGCGCGCAGATAATCAAGCCGAAGTCCGCGCCAGCCGGGCAACCCAGCCTCGTCCGGATTGGGGCCGATGACCTGGGCTGCGGCTCGCTCGGATCCTAGGGCAGCAGGGACATCAAGCCGCCGAATCTTGACTGCCTCGCGGTGAAATCACCAACTCTGAACAATGGCAAAAGTATCTCGCTCGTGAGGCCGCCCGGCGTCGGTGCAGGTGCGGACAGTCAGCGATGCGGTGTAGCAACAAGAGAATGATAGTAAGATGCATGCCATGAAGAACGTGATTAGCTGCCTTCTTGGATCGCTGGCGGGGCTTTGCTCTGCCGGCGTGGGCGGGAATGTCTTGTCGTCCCCGTCTCCGTTGACGCTGTGGTATCAGCAGCCGGCCGCTGACTGGAACGAGGCCCTGCCACTTGGCAACGGCCGACTGGGCGCGATGGTTTTTGGCGGCGTGGCGAAGGAGCAATTGCAGCTGAACGAAGACACGCTCTGGGCAGGCGGGCCGTATGACCCGGTCAACCCCAACGCGTTCGCCGCCTTGCCGGAGGTGCGGCAGCTCGTCTTCACCGGCCAATATGATGCGGCTGCCAAATTGATCGGGGACAAGATGATGGCCGTGCCGCTGCGCCAGATGCCCTACCAAACGCTCGGCGATTTATTTTTGGAATTTCCGACCAACGGGCCGGTGACGGATTACCGCCGCGATCTCGACTTGGACACCGCTGTCGCCACGGTGAGCTACACGATGAACGCCGTTCGCTTCGCGCGGGAAATGTTTTCCAGCCCTGCGGATCAGGTCATTGTGCTGCGGTTGACGGCGGATCAACCGGGAAAAGTCTCCTTCACCGCCCGGATGAGCACGCCCCAGGAAGCCTGGGTGAGTGTTGAAGCGGACCAGGGCGCGCACAAGCCGATGAGCTTGCTGCTGACCGGCGTCAATGGCAGCGCTCAGGGAATCAAGGGCGCATTGAGATTTCAGGCCCGCGTCGCCGTCACGGCCTCCGGCGGAAAATGCGAGTCAGGCGCGGACACGATCTCCGTGAGCAACGCCGACAGCGTCACTTTGCTCATCGCCGCCGCGACAAGCTTCAAGAATTACCGTGATGTCAGCGGCGACCCGCCGCGCGTCACGCAATCGCAAATCGCCGCCGCCAGCAAAAAGTCCTTTCCGCATCTGCTCGCCGCGCACCGGGACGCCCACCAGAAGTTGTTCCGTCGCGTGGCATTGCATCTGGGCGAAACGGACGCGATGAAGCTGCCGACCGATGTCCGCATCCGGCATTTTGCCGAAGGCAACGATCCGCAGTTGGCCGCGTTGTATTTCCAATACGCTCGTTACCTGTTGATCAGCTGTTCGCGGCCTGGCAGTCAGCCCGCCAATTTGCAGGGCATGTGGAATGATTCCATGAAGCCGCCGTGGGACAGCAAATACACCATCAATATCAACACCGAGATGAATTACTGGCCCGCCGAGCCGGGCAACCTCCCCGAGTGTGTCGAGCCGCTCACCCAAATGGTTCTGGACCTCACGCAGACCGGCGCGCGCACGGCGAAGGCGATGTATGGCGCGCGCGGCTGGGTCGTGCATCACAACACCGACCTCTGGCGGGCGACTGCGCCGGTGGACGGGCCGAAATGGGGCATGTGGCCGACGGGGGGCGCCTGGCTTTGCCAGAATTTATGGGAGCACTACCTTTTCAGCGGCGATAAGGAGTACCTCGGGCGTATTTATCCCGCCATCAAGGGCGCAGCCCAGTTCTTCCTCGACACGCTCGTTGCGGAACCAAGCCTGCCCGGCCCCGCCAATCTGGTCACCTGTCCTTCGCTTTCACCGGAAAACCTGCATCCTGAGAGCAAGACCAGCATTTGCGCCGGCCCGACGATGGACCTGCAGATCCTGCGCGACCTTTTCGCCAACTGCATCCAGGCCGGGGAAATTCTTGGTGAAGACAAGGAATTCCTTCGTCAGGTCGCCGCCACCCGGGCGCGGTTGGCGCCCTTGCAAATCGGCCGCGCGGGGCAGTTGCAAGAGTGGCTGCTGGACTGGGATATGGACGCCCAGGAAATCCATCATCGCCACGTCTCGCATCTCTACGGCTTGTTTCCCAGCGCGCAGATTGACGTGAACACCACGCCGGAACTGGCCGCTGCCGCCAAGAAATCCCTGGAGATCCGGGGTGATAAGGCGACCGGCTGGGGCACTGCCTGGCGCATCAACCTTTGGGCGAGGCTGCACGACGGGGATCGCGCCTACGGCATTTTTCAGGATCTGCTCAGTCCGCGCTGCACCTATCCGAACCTGTTGGATTCCTGTCCGCCCTTCCAGATTGACGGCAATTTTGGCGGCGCTTCCGGCATTATGGAAATGTTGCTGCAAAGCCAGAACGGTGAAATCCAACTTCTGCCGGCGTTACCCAGGGCCTGGCCAGCCGGCAGCGTGCATGGCTTGCGCGCCCGGGGCGGCTTCGAGGTGGACATCGAATGGAAAGACGGCAAGGTCACCGGCTACCGCATTCGCTCAAAGGAACCGCGCGAAGTGACGTTGCGCATCAACGGCAAGACGGAAAAAACCATGTCTGAAAAGCGGTAACGCAAACAGGGTAATCCCTTCAATCGAATGATAGCTCAAAAACAGTTGCATCCTCGAGCCTCTGTTCTGGGGCTGATGCTGGCCTTGGTTATTTGCTCGGCGCCCGCCGCTAATCCGATTGTGCCGGATCGCGTACTGAACGACCCGCGCATGGATCGCTACACCGAGCACATGAACTTGCTTGGAATCCTCACCGACGCCATTCCGTCGGCGCAGCAACGGGCAGTGATGGAAAAGATTCTCGCTGGTGCACCGGAGATGGCGAAAGCCACCATCTATTTCGGGTTCTGCTACGGCCGGGCGCTCGTCAAAACCGGGCTGGCCGATCGGTATCTCGACACATTCGAGTGGGGCGGTCGAACCATTGGGCTAAAACCCGGGGAGCAATCGATCCAAGTGAACCAACCCAACTAAAATCCACCACGCCGATTCCCGGCCAAATAAAAATGAACGCAACCCGATTCAATTTTTACCTGGTGCTCCGCTGCCAATTTGCCTTCCTCCCATTGATTGGGCTGGGGCGGCTCGCGACAATCGCACTCCTTCAAGTCGCAAGGCCCTTTCGTTGTCAGGGTTTGCTGCTGATATCTGTTCTCGTAAGCTGGGTCGGTTCATCAGTCGCGCAGGCACAGCCAGCGTCGCCCACCGGCTATCTTGCGGCGGTGGTGGAGAAGCTAGAAGAAGCTTGGCCCAAAAATCACACGGTCAACGTTCTCTTCCATGGACACAGCGTGCCGGCGGGGTATTTCAAGACGCCCGCCGTGGATTCGTTGCACGCCTATCCGAATTTGGTGCGCGTGGCCTTGGCGGAAAGATTCACGAACGCAGTCATCAATGTCATCATCACGGCCATCGGTGGCGAAGCCTCGGACCAAGGCGCAGCGCGATTTGACGCCGAGGTGCTTAATCACCAGCCGGACGTGTTGTTCATCGATTACGCTTTGAACGATCGGCGCATCGGTTTGGAGAAAGCTAAAGCCGCCTGGGGCGAGATGATTCAAAAGGCCCTGGCTGCAAACGTGAAAGTGATCCTGCTGACGCCCACGCCTGATCAAAAGGCCAAGCTGGACGATCCGGCTGATCCCTTGAACCAGCACGCGGAACAGATCCGCCGGCTCGCAGCCGAATATCATGTCGGATTGGTGGACTCGCTGGCGCAGTTCAAGGCCGCGCTGGCCGCGGGCGCGCCGTTGACGAATCTGATGGCGCAGGTGAATCACCCCAACGCCGCCGGTCACAAAATTGTGGCGGATGAATTGTTCAGATGGTTTGAGCAACCGCCCTCGGCTATTGCGGAACAACGCAGGCAATAACCAACGAGGGGGGCGCATATCGAGGACAACAGGAAAATGAAAAGATTCGTATGCATACCTCTGATTGCACTGTTGCTGGCATCGCTGGCACCCCTGCAGGCCGCTGGGGCAGTGAATCCTAAACGATTGAATACTTTCGGGTGAAAATCATTCCCGGAAAAGATTGGCAAAAGTTTTGAACTCAACAATGAGATTGTCATGCAGGCAAAAAATTTTATGAAACGATTTCAGTGTCGTCACAACAGTCCCGTGATTCGAGACACTCGGAATGGATTTTCCGAAGGAAACGAGGGGCGTCCGGGGAAACGAGTTTAAGACTTATTGTGGATCGTCTGTGTTTATGAGCTTTGGCTGTCCCATAGACTTCAAGAACAGAGTCAATCATCCTATGAACCAATTTAAATTCCTAACCCTTGCCGCTTTGCTCTTGGTTCCGTTGGCCTCTCTGCGTGCTGCCGAAGTCGTGCGGGTCGAGGCGAACTGTGTCACGGAGGTGGCGCTGGCTTCCGCAAAGGCCTATGCAAACCCGTTCACGGAGGTCGAACTCGATGCCGTGGTGACACGGCCGGACGGCAAGCAATTGCGCGTGCCGGCGTTTTGGGCGGGTGGCAACGAGTGGCATTTCCGCTACGCCTCGGATCAACTCGGAATTCACACGTCGCGGACCGAGTGCAGCGATGCAGCGAATTCCAGTCTCCACGGCGTTACGGCCAAGATTGAAGTGATTCCGTATCGCGGAGAGAATCCCTTGCTGAGGCACGGTTCGATTGGTGTGGCCAAGGACCAGCGCCATTTCGAGCACGCCGACGGCACCCCGTTCTTCTGGCTGGGCGATACTTGGTGGAAATGCCTGTGCCAGCGGATGACTTGGGCCGGGTTTCAGGAACTCACGGCCGATCGCAAGGCGAAGGGTTTCTCCGTCGTCCAGATCGTCTGCGGCCCGTATCCCGACGAAGGGTTTCTCGAGCCGCGGCTCGCGAATGAGGGCGGCCTACCTTACGAATCCGTGAAATTCGAAAAAGTGAATCCAAAGTATTTTGACTACGCGGATCGTCGCCTGAAGCATCTGGTGGACGCGGGCATCGCTCCGGCGATCGTGGGTGCCTGGGGACGCGGGGACTGCAACAGCCTGCAGGCGATTGGCGCCGCCGGCCTCAAGCGCCACTGGCGTTATCTCGTGGCGCGCTACAGTGCCTATCCGGTGTTTTGGATTCTGGCCGGTGAGATTCCGGATGAAACCAAATGGGGGCAGGGACCTTGGGCCGAGGTGGCGACGTATCTTCGCAGCATCGATCCCTATCGTCGCCTGTTGACCTGCCACACCGGCCACGGGCGTCGCGGCGCACCGGGGGATAGCCATCTGATTGATTTCGACATGGTCGGCGGAAATCACGACGAACGGGTCGCTGTGGAGCCGAAAACGCTGGCGATTGTCTCCACCGCGTATGCGAAAGACCCGCCCATGCCGGTGCTCGTGGGCGAGACCTGCTATGAAGGGCACATGCAGCAGGGATTCGGCGATGTGCAACGCCGGATCTTCTGGGCAAGCATTCTCAGCGGAGCGGCGGGCCACACTTACGGCGCCGCCGGCATCTGGCACGCCAGCGTGGAAGGCGACCCGGGCTGCGCCTCCGGAGCGTTTGGAGGCCAGAAGATGAAACGGGTGTATGACTGGACCACTTGGAAGGAAGGCATGAATTATCCGGGCGCCACCCAGCTCGGCATGGGCAAGAAACTGCTGGAGCAATATCCCTGGTGGCGCTTCGAACCGCATCCGGAATGGACCGGGACAAACGGCATCGCCGCCGGCATTCCAGGCGAGGTGCGTTTCATCTACCAACCCCGGAGAAAAATCTATGACTGGAAGGGCACGGTCGTGAAGAATCTGGAACCGGGCGCGCGTTATTCTGCGTTCTACTTTGATCCGGCCACGGGTCGGCGCTTCGACCAGGGAATCATCGAAGCCCCCTCCGGCGAATACACTACGAAGGGTGTGCCTTCGCCGCAGGACTGGTTGTTGATCCTCGAAAACAAGGCAAGGTAGTGAACTGAATCATCGCGAGATCAATCCATGAACCCCCAGCAATTACATCAGCCTGGCTCGCCCTTGGGCTTGTTCTGCTCCAAGCGAGTCTCGCGGCCGGGGCTACGGGCACGGACTCAAGATCAACCGATGCTGCTCCGATTCCGTCGGCGTATAATGTGGTTTGGAATTCTCCCGCCCCGGACCGCCCGTGCGCGTGCCGCTGAAGCCGATGTTTCATCAGGATTGATTTATGCCGTTTGCAATTGAGAATGCACCCATGAGAATCGGCTATCACGGGTCTGAGCAACGAGCCCGCTGGCTTGGCGGTTTGCTGCTGTTGTGGACGGTCTCGGCTGCGCCATGCGCTGCCGTTGCCGAATCATCTGCGCCTCCGGAAATCCTGTCCGAGATCCTTCTTGGCCATGCTTCATCGGCCTCGCCGGTGGGCTTCGCGCTGCTGACCGAGCGTGGCCATCAGTTCGTGGCGTTCTACGACGCGGAGCGACGCATTACGGTTGCGGGCCGCAAACTGGATGGGACGAATTGGAGTTTTTTCCATCCGGCAGGAGTTTTTCTGCCGAATCGGCAGCGCAATTCGAATGTGACGGACTGGGATGCCCATAACTACCTGACGCTCGCGCTGGACCGTGACGGTTATCTGCACCTCTCGGGCAACTTGCACGCTGACCCGCTGATTTACTACCGGTCGAGCCGTCCGTTCGATGTCACTTCCTTGGAGCGATTGGATCGGATGACCGGGGACATGGAGGACCGGACCACCTATCCGGTCTTCTTCCAAAATGCCGAGGGTGAACTGCTGTTCCGTTATCGCAACGGCGGCAGCGGGAATGGCAGCGATATCTACAACATCTACGACCCCAAGGCCCGCACCTGGCGGCACTTGAACGCCACGCCGGTTCTCGATGGCGAAGGTCAGCGCAATGCCTACGCCAGCGCGCCCCGCCTTGGCCCGGACGGTTTTTTTCACTTGGTCTGGGTTTGGCGTGAGACGCCGGATTGTTCCAGCAACCACCGGCTCAGTTACGCGCGCACCCAGGATTTCATTCATTGGGAAAACAGTCGGGGGGTAAAATGCGCGTTGCCCATCACCCTGAAGAACGGCGAGGTGATTGATGACGCCAAAGAGAAGGAGGGGTTGATCAACACCTCGTTCGATTTCGGGTTCGATGCGAAGCGCCGGCCGGTGGTCGTTTATCATCGTTACGACAAGCGGGGAAATTCACAGATTTATGCGGCGCGTCCGTCCCGGTTCGGGGGCTGGAAAACCTCGCAGATCAGCGACTGGAAATTTCGCTGGGATTTTTCCGGCAGCGGCTCGCTTCCGGCGGGCATCTGGCTTGGTGCGCCGCGATTGCAAGCGGATGGCTCATTCGTCGTGGACTATGCCATGCCCTTCGGTCCTGGCCCTGGCCGCCTGAAGTTCTCTGCGCGTACATTATGGCCGCTGGGAAATCTGCCGCCGGCGACCGGGCTCTGGCCGGCGGCACTCAGCCAGCCCCTTTCGAAGTATCCCGGAATGCAGGTCCGAACCGCCGTATCCAGCGATCAGGGGAGAACATGGGTGCTTCGGTGGGAATCCCTGCCCGCCAATCGGGATTGCCCTGGACCCGAATTTCCGCCGGCCAGCGAACTGCGGCTCTACGAGGTTTCGGATCATCGCAAGAGGCGGAGTTTCCACCGATGAGAACGGTCAAGCCGCCAGCGCGTCAACTTGCCTTTTCCGCCCCGGCATCGGAACGTTTCAACATGCCCCGTCTCCTCACTCATGCCGCCGCTTCTGTCTTGGCCGTGTTTGCCCTGCTGGCGGGTCCGTGTTTCTCCGGGCGTGCCGCCGACACGATGTCCCCCTGGCTTTATCAGGCTTATCAGACCGAGGAAGGTTTGGCGGATAACAGCATCACTGGCCTCGCGCAGACAGATGATGGATACTTGTGGGTTGCCACCCGGAACGGATTGATGGGTTTCGATGGGCAGAAGTTTTCTTTGATGCCGCAGGCCAGTCTGACACCGATTGCGAGCCGGGCGGTTCGGGCCTTGTTTCGGGATCATCGCGACCAGCTATGGCTGGCCATGGAACTGGGGCCGGTGTTGTGCCTGAAGCACGATGGGCTGGA
>JAFMIZ010000031.1 GCA_017853715.1 Pedosphaera sp. | reverse complement strand
AAGTCCTGCCGTGCGCACCAAATTAGAATTGCCTTCTAAGACCGCTTTTCCTCAGAAAAAGCCCATTTTTAAGGCCATTTCCCTAGTCCAGTCCCTCGGCTGATTGCCGCCAAGTTTGGTCAACTTTCACCCATTTCGGGCACCAAAAGGCACTATACCCTGACTTCAAAACCATAACCCTGAAGACGAAAGGATATACCATGAAACCACAACACGCAGCCCCCCTTGCAACCACTCTTGCACCCCTCGCAGCCGCCGACCCGCCGATCCTGATAGTCGGCGCAATAATCGGCGTCAGCCTCTGGCTGCTGTCCCGCAATGATGATGAAGACAAGCCAGCGGCCAGTCCCTTCCAACACGACTCGTATTCGAGAACAATTTGGACGACCACGCTTTCGTTCTTCAGTTACGGAGGCAGGACTGAATTGGTTGAATGGGGGAAATGCTCCTCCGTCAGGCGGGACGTCTACCGTTACGGTGCTAGGCTTCTCCGTTTTAGTTCCTCCGAACACCAATCGTATTCTCGCACTAGCTGGGCGACCACATTCTCGTTCCTGAGTTCTGGCGGTAGAACCTCCCAAGTATAAGTTTCGAATTCGAGGTGCGGGCAGAGCTTCGGGTTTTCGCCCAACACATCCAGCAGTTCCAGCAGGTGGTCGGTGGTGTTGTTGAATAGCGGTGAACCACCGCGGGCATCCTCCTGAACAGAAGCGGCCGGTGTATGCAGCGGGATGTGGAAGTGGATACGCCACTCCGGTTGGTTGGTAGTTGATGGTTGATGATTGCTGGCAGGCATGATGCCTGATCCCAGCTTTTCCAAGGCAAGCGGCAGGTCTTTGTAGCGGGTGAGCGTACCGTCGGGGGCGCGGGCAATCACTTGATGCAGGTAAACGTCGTCGGCAAAGGCGCGCAAAGCGGCGCAGACTTCGGGTGTGGGGCGGACTTTCAGCGCGGAACTCAGGTGCAGCTTGCTGATCTTGATGTCATGCCGGCGGAAGCGTTCCATGGCTTCACGCGCGGATTCGTATTGCAACGCAAAGTGGCAGGCATCGTAGTTCACACCGAGATGCACGTCCAGGCGCGGGTCGTTCGGATGTTCCTCGCGCAAGGCTCCAAAGAATTCCACGGTCTCGGTGCTGTTTTCGAACAGGCCGAGCGGTTCGGGTTCCACGCCAAGATGCAACTTGCGTCCGGTGCGTTCGCTCAGCCGTGCGACATGTTCCACGCAGGACCAGAGGTGATTGCGGATGGCCGCCAGCTTCGACGACGGGCAAGAGGATGATTCTGGCCCAAAGACAAATTCTTTGAACGAGCCGGGCAAGGTGCTGACGCTGCCTTCGACGTCGGGCGGCAACAGTTGCACCAGCAGGTCAAAGAGGAGTTTGGTGTAGTCGAGGCGTTCGCGCGTGGACCAGTCGGGGGCGAAGACCTGTTCCTTGACGCGACCGCCGTGGAAGCGGCCGTAGGGAAATCCGTTGAGGGTGAAAACGTAGCAGCCGTGCTGGTCGAGCCAGCGTTGGAAGGCGCGAAGGTTGTGCGACTCGGCCAGTTCCTGCGCAGCCTGGGCGCTAAGGCGCAGCCCGATGCCGAACGTCGCGCTCGTGCCGACCTGGCGGCGGACGGCGAGCGTGTATTGGTCGAGCCCGTGAAAGGTCTCCGGCCAATTCTCCCCGCGATGCACATTGGTGCAGTAGGTGAAGTGCAGGCCGTGGTTGAGTTGCATGGGGTGTTATTTAACCACAGATGGACACGGATAAACACTGGTAGAGTATCATAGGACAATGCGCTCCCACTCCGATCGGGCATGCTTGAAATTCAGGATCAAGCCGACCCGCAGCTTGGTGATGCGAAGATGGCTCAGCATCTGCCCGCGCTCATGTTCCGTGATGCGCTCAATCACTTCAGCATCCACGATTACGGCCCTAAACGCAATCAGGTCGGGAATGAATTCGCCGACTTGAACAGTTCGAAATAAGACGGGGAATCTTCGTTGCTGATCGAAAGCGATACCATTTTGTTTGAACAGAACAACCAACGAGTTCTCGTAAATCTTCCCGTTCAGTCCGGGCCCAATCTCATCGTGAACATCGAACGCAAACCCGATGTTTTTTGCGTTTCTTCTTTTGGCAGCAGCTTTGTGTTCTCGGGATGGTGCAAATCCAATTTGAAATCTGTGTTCATCCGTATCTATCCGTGGTTCAAATCTTCTGCTTACGTTGGCACCACGAAGTTGGGGCATTGGCTGAGGAAACGGTGCGGGTTCTGGAACAGCAGCCGGTCCATGGCAGCGACAGAATGGCCGCGCTTGAGCATTTCGCGTCCGGTCTTCGGCACGGCAAGCGAATCACTTTGGCCCCAGTCGCAGGCACAGTTCAGCCAGAGGCGTTCGGCGGAATACTGCTCCACCATGTCAATCGCTCGGGCCGGGGTACACTTGGAATCCGGATACAACGTGATGCCCGCCCAGAAGCCCGCATCCAGCACGAGTTGCACGGTATGCTCCTCCACGTGATCGATGATAACGCGCCCGGGCTTGATGCGGCGGTCGCTCTTGAGCACATCCACAATCAACTTGGTGCCCTTGAGCTTGTCTTCCAGGTGCGGCGTGTGGACAAGGATGAGCTGATCGTGCCTGGCCGCGAGGTCCACGTGCTTTTCGAGCACGATCATCTCGTTGCGGCTGTTCTTGTTGAGGCCGATCTCGCCGATACCGAGGACGTTGGGGTGCTGGAGAAACTCCGGGATGAGCGCGAGCACTTCGTCCGCGAGCTTCACGTCCTCGGATTCCTTGGGGTTGAGGCAGAGCCACGAGAAGTGCGGCAGACCATATTTGGCAGCGCGCTTGGGTTCGTAATCGGTGAGCTGCGCGAAGTAATCGTAGAAGCCTTGCGCCGAGCGGCGGTCGAAGCCGGCCCAGAAGGCAGGTTCGCACACCGCCTGACAGCCGGAGGCAACCATCGCCGCGTAATCATCGGTCGTGCGGCTGACCATGTGGGCGTGAGGTTCGATATAGCGCATAGTCACTCCTTGCCAGGATAAGCACCGGATGCTGATTTGCCTTTCGCCGCGGGAATCGGTCCCGTGGTGGGATCACTCAAAGTGAGGAGGATTTGTTTGGCGCGTTCAGGTTGGTTGCTTTCAAGCTGCTTGAGCGCGGCGCGGAAGGCTTGGATGCGATAATCGTCTTCGCCCTCGGCCCGGTCCACGCGATCGAGAAAGGCGGCGACTTCAATGAGCTTGGCGCGAACTTCGATGAAATAGTGGTCGAGCACGGCGGGTTTGGTGGCGAGGCCGAAGTGGCGTCCGATCAGTTCGCCGAGTTGCAACAAAAGCCCCTGCTCTGCCGCGGTGAATTCATAGGCAACCGGCTTGGCCACGCCGAGAACGCCGCGCAGGACGGCTTTATCCACCAGCATGGGCAGTGCAATGGAACCTTCCATCTTGGTCTCCTTGGCACCGGGTTTGGCCTGGCCCGAGGTGTCGGTCCGGAGGTTGCACACCTGCACGGGCTCTTTGCGCTGTGCGGCAAGTCCAGCCATGCCTTTGCCGACGGGAATGCGCGAGACCTTGTCCATGATGACCGGCGGAATACAGCGTTGAGCGCGGAGTTCCAGCAATCCGCTGGTGCGATTCAAGGCGTGGATGGTGCCGGTGACGCAGTCGAAGTGTTTCAGGACCTGGTCCAGAACGGCGAGCAAGGCGTCGTCGGTTGCGCCCTGAGTGCGGAGCAGCCCGTCGAGATGTTGCAGCAATCGTGCGTCAGTGTTCATGGGCACAAGCGTAGCGGACATCTGGTTGCGGTGCCAGCGCGGTAGCATGGCCTGCTCAAGCGAGCCGATATTCGCCACCAAGTCAGCCTACTTCGCATGCGGCAAGCCTGAGCGCCCGAGCCTGAAAAGAGCAGTTGTGTGTGATTGGAACGAAGAGGGCGAGATGGACTGCGATGAATGGCGATCGAGCCTGCATGGCGGACTGGGCGCACGGAGGGTGTTGAAGCGACATATGGGAAGTCACTTGCAGCTTGCGGTCTAATTTAGGGGGATCGGGCTGCCAAGCACTTCATTGACAATTATTCGCATAAGTAATAGTATAACCCTGCTGCATAAGGAGTGACGCAGCATGTTTCAACCTCTGGTAGACAAAGGCCGAAACCAGTCAAACCATCAATAAATAACAAGAAAGGCCAGACGTTATGCAAAACATTGAGAGTTGGATTGTCGGTGTGAGGAGCTTCGCAAGTCGTGCCGTGCAACCGTTGTTAATGTTGACGGCAAGCGTTGGGGTGGTCGCATTATGCGCAGGATGTGCGCACACCTTGGAGGTAAAGAACCTGAATGAGTACCAGAAGAGCCATATGACCCCGCTGGCCAAGCCGATGACCATTGGGGTTGTAGCCACGCCCGAATGTCCTGAAGGCCAGAAAATTGGCAAGGGGGTTGGTCGAGCGTTGGCCAGTTATTCAGCGAAGGTGTTGCTGCCTTATACTGCGAGTTCAAACGAGAAGGCAGATGTCGTCGCCAACCTGGCGTTTACCCATGAATACAAGGGGTCGGGTTGGAATTTCTTAATCAACTGGCCGGGGTTTCTGGTCTTCGCGCCGGCGTGGAATGGCTATGTTTACCGTGCCAACTTCCAGGTTGATGTGAATCTGACCAAGGGAGCCAACGGAAATTCACTAGATTCATGGTCAATGCCCATCAGTCTTGACCTTCGCCATGCAGAAATTGACAGAACCTGGACTGAAATAGGCTGGCTAGAGGTTGGGATCATTCCATTCATCGGCGGGATTGCATTTACCGCATACGATACCGACGTCACTCCGATTCTCCTAGATAGAATCGAGGGTCCCATCGGCGACTATATTGCCCAAGAAATCGTGATGCGCATCAACAAGAACGGCACCACGGTTTCTTCGTCCCACTGAACCAAAGATCGGCGGGGCGTATTGACAGCTTGCACGGGCGCTCTGGTTCCGTCGCCAGGGCGCCTGGTGTTCCGGTGCTGAGGGATGTTCTCGTTGCCCGGTGCGCATTCGGCTGCAAGCGACCTAATTCAGGGCTGTACCAGCCTAATCTGGCTTGGCCGCAAATAAATCGAGCTGCGGGAGTTATTTGGGAGCAATGAATTTTCCACCGCCGGTCTGCTGGTCACTGACGACATAAAATGAGAGCGGTGAATCGACCACTTCTTCGGGCGCGGCTTTTCAACAGGCTACCACCAACAAAGGCTGCACCCAAGCATGTGAAGGTTTAACCGTGCATGGGACGAACCATTCCATCAGCCCATGCTGAATGACTCCCATTACCCACAATGGGCATGCGTCAGTTGAACACCATGTTGCGGCGGACGAAGGTGGGCACGTCCAAGTCCTGACCATCGCGGATGGTGGGCTCGCTTTTTTCGAAGCGGCCTTTGGAGACGATCTCCAGCGGCAACTGGCCTTGATGCATCTTGTTGGTTGCCTTTCGGCCACGGGTGCTGCCAGATGCTCGGCGCTCGGCGAGTTGCTGCACTTCATCCTGCGACATCTCCGGGTTGGCCGCAACAAAGCGTGAACGCGGACGCGGCGTGGAACGCTTCTCCAAGAATTCACCGTCGAGCAGACCCGGCTGGTCGGCGCTGGTGCGAACGCGGCGGCGCACGGGGGCGGGCGGTTCAGGTTCCACTTTCTCCAACTCCCCTGCCCCGGCGGCCACCACAGTCACCACAAGACGGTTGCCGAGCGATTCATCTTCCGCCGCGCCTAGAAATACCCGGGCGTCACCGCAACGGCTGTTCACGGCTTCCATCACTTTGCCCACTTCGGCCATAGTCAATTGCGAGCCCGCAGCGATGCCCACCAACACGGCGCGAGCTTCCTTCAAGGCCTCGCCGCCGTCCGTCAGCGGGTGCGCGAGCAATTTTTCCACGGCAACACCGGCGCGATTGTCACCGTCAGCCTCAGCCGCAGCGAACACCGCCTCGGCATGGGCATCACGCAACACGCCACACAAGTCGGGGAACTGCACATCCATCAAACCGCGGCGAGCGAGGATGCGCCACAAGCCGCACACGCCGTCAGCCATGCGTATGTTGGCGCTGCGCAACGTCTCGGCGACGGTGGAGTTCTCGCCAATCAAATTGAACACCTTCTGGTTCGGCCAGCAAACGACGCCGTCGGAAAATTCGCGCAACGCCTCCTGCGCGCGCTCGGCCTGGCGCATCCGCCGCGCGCCTTCGAGATCGAAGGGCAACGCCACAAAGCCGATCACCAAAGCACCACAGTCCTTGGCCGCGCGGGCCAACACCGGTGCCGCACCGGAACCGACACCGCCACCCAGACCGGCCATGACAAAAACGACCTGCGCACCTTCGCACAGCGACTTGAGCTGACCGAATTGTTCCTCAGCGAGTTCGCGTCCGCGTTCTGGATCGCCACCGGTGCCCATGCCTCGAAACAGTTTTGATTCGAGCGACACTTTCTCCGACGCGTTGCTGTCGGCGAGCGATGCCTCGTCGGTGTTGATGGCGACGCAGGTCGCACCGGGCAGCTCGCGCGCCAGGATAACGTTCAGCATGGCCACGCCGGCATTGCCGACGCCAAAGAAACGGATGGAGAGATTCGGATTCTGCGCTATGTTCATGGTTGACTCCGGTTAGCCACGCCGAAACAGGCTGGTCAAAGTGCTTTTCACGGTGTGCGTGATCGGGTTGCGCGGCGCGGGCTTGCTCTGCTGAAACGACCCGAAGCGCACCAGCCCGATGGCCGTGGCGAATTCGGGATGATCGAGCACGGCCTTGTTACCGCTGATGCAGTTGGTGCGCCCAAGCGAGACGGGCAGACCGAAGGTTTGCGTGGCGAGGTCGGCAATGCGCGGGATGCGCGCGCCGCCGCCGCAGAGAAATACGCCAGAGCCGAGATAGTTCAACAGCCCGGCACGATCAATGTCCTCGGCGATCCATTGGAACGTTTCCTCCATGCGCGCAGCCATGATGCGTTGCAGGTGTTCCTTGCAGACGGAACGCTTCGCGCCCGAAGCGTCGCGATCGAAAGTGATTTCCTGGCCGGCGACTGTCTCATCGAACAACGCGGAGCCGTGCTCGATCTTCAACGCTTCAGCGCGCCCGAGCGGAAGTTTCAAACCAAACGCGAGGTCGTTGGTGACGTGGTCGCCGCCAACGGCGAGGACGCCCGTGTGTTTGATGATGCCATCGGCATAAACGGCGTAGTTGGTGGTGCCCCCGCCGAGATCAATCACCAACGCGCCCATCTCCTTTTGCTCATTGGTCAGAATGGCAAGCGACGCGGCCAAGCCATTGAACACTACGGATTCGACCTCGAGCTGCAAACCTTTCACCGCGCGGACGGCGTTATGAACGCGGTTGGTCACGCCGTGAACGACGTGAACGTCCACTTCCAGCCGCGCGCCGAGCATCCCGACGGGATTGGTCACACCCTGCTGACCGTCCACGACGAAGTGCTGGCGGATGGCGTGCAGGATGGAATTCTCGGCTGGCAAGTTGACGCTCTTGGCGTTCTTCACCGCGTCGTCCACGTCGTCCTGCATGATCTCGCGATCCGCGGAAACGACGGGATGCACGCCATGATTGGTGAAGCCGCGCACATGGCCGCCGCTGACGCCGAGATAGACGCTGTGGATCTCGCAATCAGCCATGGTCTCAGCCTGCACGATGGCGTCGCGCACGGCCTGTTCGGCGGCGGGCGAATCCACGATTTCGCTCTTGCGCACGCCGTTGGACTTGGACTGGCCGATGCCGATGATGTTCAGCACGCCTTCGTCGCTCATCTCACCGACGACGGCGCACACCTTGGAGGTGCCAATCTCCAAGCCGACGATGATGCTGGAGGAATCAAACATTGTTTCTGCGGTTGCGGGTGTTCTTGGGAGCCTTGGGAGCAGGCGGCGGCACGAGGCTCGCCTCCAGCCAGCGCGCGGGGACGTTGTTCGATACCGCGAGGTCCAGCGAGGCGATCACTTTGCCGTGACGCATCCCCTGCTCGTAAATTTCATGCCAGCGCAGCAATTGCTGGTCGAGGTTCTGCTCGCCGAACGTGATGACGCTCCCCTGCTCCGTGGTGGCCACGAGCAGTGCGGGAACGGTCACGTCCACGCTCTTCAAATCGATCAGCGTGCACATCGCGGAGTCCTGATACTTGGCGAGGAGTTCCACAGCAGCGCGAACTTGCGCGGAATCAATCGGCCTGCCGGGTTGCAACAACATCGGGTTCACGCCAGAAATGGAAGGCAGATTGCCACGGGCCTGGCCAATCGGCGTACTGCGCAGGCGCGGATCGAGCGGCAACATCACGTAGGCATCCTTGTCGAAATGCATCGTCGCGACTTCGAGACCGCCGCCCACTTTCATGCGCGGAACGTTGACCTGCGCCACCGCCTCACGCTCAGTCACGCGGATGACCAGCGTCTTGGGCAACACTCGTTCCACGGTGACGGATTGAATCAGGGAAACGAGTTCGAGATCGCGCTTGATGCGCCCAAGGTCAAGCGCCATCAGGTTTTCACCGGCCTTGACGCGCGCCCAGCGACGAATCTGGTCCTGCGCGATGACGCCGTCGGTGTGCACCTCCACCTGCGCGATGGCAAAGGCGCGGTTGTCGTAAATCATCGCGTTTAAGCCCCACTCACCCGCGCGCCACAGGAGGTAGAAACAAAACACCGTGGCGAAGGTGACACCGAGGCCAAGCGCGAGAGCGCGGCTGCGGGTGGCGCGCGCCTGATCGGAGCGCAGCTTCACATCCAGAACTGTTCCGCCGTTCAAACGGCGATTACGGGTCTTACTTTTGAACCACATGAGATCTTAAATCATCGGGCGCTGGCGACAGCCCGCGCCATCGCGAGTTCCACAATGCGCTGGCACAGGTATTCGTAACTCATGCCCGCGGCGGCGGCCGCCTTGGGCATCAAACTTGTTTCCGTCATACCGGGCAGCGTGTTAACTTCGAGCACAACGGGTTCACCGTCTTGCCTCACCATGATATCCACGCGTGCGTAATCTCGTCCGCCAATGGCGCTAAACGCCCCTTCCGCCGCGGCCTGGATACGCGCAGTGAGTTCAGCATTGAAGGGTGCGGGACAGAGATATTCCGTGGCGCCCTTGGTGTACTTGCTCTGATAGTCGTAATTGCCGGAGCGTGGCCGCACCTCCACCACGGGCAAAATCTTACCGCCAAGAATGGCGACGGTGCATTCGGCGCCGATAATCTTGGGCTCGACCAACACTTGTGAATCGTGTTTGAACGCTTCCTGCAAAGCCGCGGGCCATTGCTCGACGCGCTCCACGAATTGGAGTCCGACGCTGGAACCCTGGCGCACGGGCTTGAGCACCACCGGCGGTTCCCACCGCTTTGGCCAGGGGGTTTCGGGCGAATCCACCACCAGCGATTTGGCGACCGGCACGCCCGTTGCCGCGCACCGATTCTTAGTCAACACCTTGTCGAAGGCAATGCGACTGGCTTCCACTCCGCAACCGGTGTAAGGCACGCCGAGGTGTTCCAGTTCCCCCTGCACCGCACCGTCTTCGCCGTAGGTGCCATGCAACGCGAGAAACACGACATCGGTGTGATCGGGCAGCATCCACTGGCAAGGCCGCGGATCAATCTCCGTGACGTGATGGCCAAGGCGACGAAGTGCATTCGCCACGGATTCACCAGAGCGCAGGGAAACTTCGCGTTCGGCACTTGGGCCGCCGCGCATCACCACAATATTCCATGCCTGGGTCATACGTCTTCTCCAATGATCTGAACTTCGGTGCGCAATTCGATGCCGCGCTCAGTGCGGGCACGCTCCTGGATCAACGCCATCAAGTCCAGGACGTCCTGCGCCTTGGCGCCGGGCTCAGTCACAATAAAATTTCCGTGCTCCAACGAAACGCGAGCACCGCCAACACGAGTGCTCTTCAGGCCAAGTTCCTGCACCAACTTGCCCGCCGGGATGGTGGCAGGGTTCTTGAACGCGCATCCGGCGCTCGGCGCCTTGGGCTGCGAAGACCAGCGCTTCTGGCTGAATTCATTCATGCGCTGCTTGATCGCCGCGCGTTCGCCGGGCTGACCACGCAGCACTGCGCCCAACGCGATGTGCGTCTTGAAAAACGGACAGCTGCGGTAACTGGCTTCCACTTGATTCACCGGAACTGTCTCCGCATGGCCGGTGTAAGCCATGAAGCGCAATGACTCGACGACGCGGAACATTTCACTGCCATACGCTCCAGCGTTCATGCGCAACGCCCCACCCACGCTGCCGGGAATGCCTTCGAAAAACTCCATTCCGGCGAGGCTCTGACGCATCGCTTCGTTGGCGACGTCCCTGAGCTTTGCGCCGCCGCCGCATTCCAAACGGCCACCGTTCACTAGGATCCGGGTGAAGTGCGGCTGCGCAAGGCAGATCACGAGACCGTGAAAACCGCCGTCGCGCACGAGGAGGTTGGAACCGCGGCCCAGCACAAACACGGAGAGCTGGCGCTCGTTCGCGAATGTGAGTGCGGCGGCGAGGTCAGCTTCGCTTGCCGGCTCAGCATACAAATCTGCAGGGCCACCCACGCGCAAGGTTGTGCGGCGACCAAGAGGTTCGTTCGCACGAATGACTGATCCAGCCGAGAGGCGGCCGGCAAGCGTGCGAGCGTTTTCAGTCGTGGCGGTCATCGGTTCCTCCAACACGGCGCTCATTGCAAGACCTCCACCTGGGTCGGGAAACTAGCACGCTCCGGCACCGGGTAAATACCGATGCCTGAAGCAGAGATGGCATTGCGTCGCATGTCAGCAGGCAAGGAGGCGAGAATCTGCGCCGCAATGTTCGCCGCTGCGTCAGGCTTGTGCCAGCGACCCAGCGCTTCTTGCATCCGACTGCGCACCGTTGCGTCGGAAACAAGCGCACGCAAGGCACCCAGCAACATCTCCGGCGTGGCCGATTTTTGGTCGAGCAAGCGCGCAGCGCCGCTGGCCTCAAAGGCGCGGGCGTTGAAGAATTGGTGATTGTCT
The DNA here is from genome assembly GCA_017853715.1 of Pedosphaera sp. Classification (GTDB taxonomy): domain Bacteria; phylum Verrucomicrobiota; class Verrucomicrobiia; order Limisphaerales; family DSYF01; genus DSYF01. Next base: position 16,127 of record JAFMIZ010000031.1, on the reverse strand, counting down.
GCCGCCGTGGGCAACGGCACTAAAACCACCGGCAATTTTAGCGCCGCAAATTCCGCCATGGAAGATGCACCGGCTCGCGCCACCGCTGCATCGGCTGCGCTTAGAGCAATCTCCATGGAAGCGAAAAAGGGATGAACCACGGCGGTCAGGCCGCTGGAAGCATACGCAGAGCGAACCTGCTCGACATCGTTAGCGCCCGCGAGATGGAGCCATTGCCAGTCAGGTGCCTGCTGCTTGAGAAGCGGCAACGAACGGATCAAAAGCTGGTTAATACCACTCGCACCCTGACTGCCGCCCATGACCAGAACGACCGGACGCGCCGGGTCCAAGCCCAACTGACGGCGGGACTCCTGAACGTCAAGCGCGCGGAACTCTTCGCGCACCGGAGTCCCGGTGGCGACCGACTGCTTCGCCTTAAGGCGACCCAACGTTTCAGGAAAGCCAACAAACGCCGCATCCACAAACCGCAAGAGCGCACGATTGGCGCGACCGGGGATAGTGTTGGATTCGTGGAGAAAGGCCTTGGCACCCAGTTGGCGCGCGGCGAGCACGGGAGGAACACTAGTGAACCCGCCCATCGCGAGCGCGGCGTGATGCGGAGCCTCTTTGAACATGCGGCGCGCGGCAACATAGGAGCGCACGAAGCCCTGCATAAACGCCAGCCGACTGCCGCGTTGCAGGGCAACAGCGGGGAGCTTCACGATTTGCAGTTCGAGAATTCCACTGACGGCTTGTTGATCCACGTCCTTGGGAGAGATGAGCAACGTGACAGCGCAGCCGTGTTGCACCAACTGGCGGCCGACGGCGATGCCCGGAAAGAGGTGGCCGCCCGTGCCGCCACACGCGATGGCAATCTTGGGCACGTTGGGTTGTGCATTCATCACGCCGTCCGCGGGACAAAGGGGTTGTCGGGGGCCAAAACGGCGTCAGGGATACCGGCGTGATCCCTGGCGTGGCGGGCGATGCTGAGCAGAACACCGACGCAGGCCAGCATCATCAGCAGGCTCGACCCGCCATAGCTGATGAACGGCAGCGGCAATCCCTTGTTGGGCAACGCGCTGGTGACCACACCGATGTTGATGAACGCCTGAAAGCCGATCAAAAAGGTGATGCCACAACCGAGCAGCATACCAAAGTTGTCGCGGGCATGCATGGCGATATATACGCCCGCAATCACGAACGCCACAAACGCGATCACTACGCCAATGGTGCCGACCAATCCCAGTTCTTCGCCGATGATGGAGAAGATAAAGTCGGTATGATGCTCCGGAACGAAGCCCATTTTCTGGCGACCATTGCCCAAACCGAGCCCGCTCCAGCCACCTGCGCCGAGTGCAAGCATGGCTTGATACGCCTGAAAGCCGACGCCGTCCTTGTTCTCCTCCAGGTTGATCCAGGCGAGAATGCGGTTCATGCGCATCGGGTCGTGCCAGAAGGAAACGCCTAGACCTACTGAACCCAACACAGCGGGGACTGCGAAGTATTGCCAGCGCACTCCTGCAATCAGCAGCATGACGGACAACACCCCCGCCATGAGGATGGTTGTACCGCGATCCGGCTCCACGAAGATGAGCGCCAGCACGGGACCAAGGAGCAAAGCGGGCAGAATTACGCCGCGCTTCCAATCCCCCATGTGCCGCTGGTTACGGTCGCAATACCATGCTGCCATGATGAGCAAGGTCAGCTTGGCGAGTTCGGAAGGTTGGATGCGGAAGCCGCCCAAGGCGAGCCAGCGACTTGCGCCGTTAACATTGCGCCCGAAAACCAGAACGAGCAACAGCAGCAACACGGTCGCACCGACTATCGGCCAGATCATCTTTCGCAAGGCATCGTAATCCAGCATGGCCATCGTCACACACGCCACCAGTCCCAACGCGCACCAGACGAGTTGCTTGATCAGATAGCCCGCGCCCACCTGCGTCATGCTCGAGCTGTAGAGCATCACCAGCCCTACCGCAAGCAGGGCGGCAACACAGAAAACAAGCGTTGTAATGGCGACCTTCACGCAACGCAGCGGGGCGGGAGCTTTCTCCCGCCCGGTGGCGACACTCTATTGACCAGTCGGCGGAGCCGCTGTCGGCGGAGGGGCCGAATACGTCGGCTCAGGCAGCGGCGCGGTCACAGGTGCCGGAGCCGGTGCGGCCGGCAGCGGCAGCTTCAACTTTTGTCCAACATTGATGCGATCGGTGGTCAAGCCGTTCAGCGACTTCAATTCCTTGACGGTGGTTTTGTGTTGCGTGGCAATGCGGCTGAGGGTGTCGCCCGATTTGACAACGTAAACATTCGCATCAGCCACGGCGGGCGCGGTCGTCGGAGCCGTCGGAGCCTGCGGCGCGGGCAACACCAGTTTCTGGCCGATCTTCAGACGACGAGAATCGATGCCGGGATTCGCCCCTTCAATCGCTTTAATCGTGGTGTTGTTTGCCTTGGCGATGGTGTAGAAGGAGTCACCACTCTTCACAACATACTCACCCGGAGTGCCCATCAGCGGAGGCGTCGAAAAGTCGGACGGCGCAGGCGCGGGCGTGGTTGGCGGAAGATTCGGATCCGTTCCAGCCGGAGGCAACGATCCAAGATCCGGCGGCGGCAGTTGTGTGGGCGGGTTGCTCTCGGTGTAGAAGAGCTCATTGGAGCCGAGCAAGGGCGGCTCAGGCTGCGCCTCGACTTCCGGCAGGGTCTCGCGCTTGCAGCCCTGCGTGAGCAGCAGCGCGGTGAGTCCGGCCACATGCACCGCGAGCACGGAAAATACGGCGACCTTCACCCGGGAACGGCTGGGCTGAGTCTGCGGGTTGAAGGGTGAATTCTGTGGGTTTGACTGGTCTGTATTCATATGGCGTTTGGCGCTCGATGGCGTCCTTTCTAGTCGTTCTGACTGGTTCTAGTTTTTTGATTCCCCTGCCCTCGAAAAACAATTCAATTCGAGGCGCAAAAATCTGCTGGCCGACCCAGCAAAGCGTTGGCGCAATCAGGCGGGTTTGCTTTTGCCACCATTTATGTTGGGGCTGGCGTCACTCGCACCCCCACATATGGTTTTGATCGCCTGACAAAAGACTTCGCCGCGATGTTGGTAATCACGGAACTGGTCGAAGCTTGAACAGGCAGGCGATAGCAGAACCACGTCACCTTTTGATGCGTGTCGCGCCGCTTCGGACACAGCTTCTAACAGTGAACCCACGGGGGTGCAAGGAGTAAACAAACCCCAAGCCGCCCGAAGGTTTTCGGCTTCTTCGCCGATCAAAAAAACACCCTTGACGCGGTCCGTCAGGAGGGGGCCTGCGCCATGGTAATCCAGCCCTTTCCCGCGTCCGCCGGCAATCAACCAAATGTTCGGTTTTCCGCCCGGCGCCGGCTGCGCCGTGCGCAACGCCTGGAGCACCGCATCAATGTTTGTTGCCTTGGAATCGTTGACGTAGCGCACCCCTTTCGCTTCGGCGACGATTTGGAAACGGTGTTCCAACGGGGCGAATCCCTTGACGGCCTCCACCATCAACTCCAGCGGCACCCGCAACGCCCGACAAACTGCGAACGCGGCCATCAGGTTTTCTGCGTTGTGGGGGCCGCGCAGCGAGCATTGTGCCGTGTCGAAGATGGGACCCTCCCAATTGGGCACGCGGCTGACAATCAAGCCGCGATCAAGGTAAATGTCCGCCTTGTTGTCAGCAGCGCTGAACGTGATCAGCTTGGAGGGCACGTTCACTTTCAACGCCTTCAATCGCTCGCCGGCTTCACTCTGCACGATGGCCCAGTCGAACGCCTGTTGGTTCATGAACACCCGCGCCAGCGTGCGCACGTGATCGTCTGCCGAGCTATAACGGTCCAAATGGTCGTTCGCGAGGTTCAGCATCACCGCCACGGCCGGCCGGAAAAACTCAATCAATTCCAACTGTTGCACCTTCACCTGCAGGATGAGGTGATCCAGTTCCTTGGTGCGGTCCACGATGGAGCAAATGGGCCGCGCGCGATGACCGGCCGTCAACGTGCGCCGATGCGCGCCCAAAAGGATCGTCTCCACCAATGAGGCGGTGGTGCTTTTGCCGTTGGTGCCGGTAATCGCCAGCGACAGACAGCTCGCAAGGCGGAAGCCCAGTTCCAATTCCCCGATCATCGGAATGCCGCGGTTCACCACATCTCGATACAGGTCGGATTGCGGCGGCACGGCGGGAATGATCACTGCGAGATCAAATTCGCGGGAGGGAACCGTCTTGGCCGCGAGGCGAATTTCGATCCCGTCCGCTTTCAGGGGAGCGGTGTTCGTGCGCAAGGACGCCGTGTCGTTCTCGTCCACTCCAACGACATGCGCTCCCTGCTGGCGCAACAGCAAACAAGCGGCGCGCCCACGTCCACCGAGGCCGACGACCAGCACTTTTTTGTTGGCGAGTTCCATGGTGAATCAACGAATCTTCAAAGTGCTCAACGCCACGACGGCGAAAAGAACACACAAAATATAAAACCGCATGACCACTTGGGATTCATACCAGCCCTTCTTCTCGAAATGATGGTGCAGCGGGGCCATCAAAAAAATCCGCTGCCCGGTGCCCGTCCGGATACGAGTGAACTTGAACCAACCCGTTTGGATCATCACCGACACGGCTTCGAGCACGAACACCCCACCCGCAATGACGAGCAGAAATGGTTGATGGATCAGCACAGCGATGATTCCCAGCGCACCGCCCAAGGGCAGCGAACCCGTATCACCCATGAACACCTGCGCGGGATGGCAGTTGAACCACAGAAAGCCCAACCCGGCCCCGATCATCGCACCGCACATCACCGTCAACTCACCCGCGCCGGCGACGTAGGGGATCTGGAGGTAGCTGGCCGCCTTGAAATTTCCCGCGAAATAGGTCAGGAGCAGGAACACAAAAGAAACGATCAGCGTACAGCCAATGGCGAGACCGTCGAGACCGTCGGTGAGGTTCACCGCGTTCGAGCTGCCAACAATGGTGAACACCGTAATAATAACGCCAATGGTCGCCACTCCAGTAAGCACCGGATACTTCACGAACGGCACCATGATGTCCGAAACCAGCCCAGACGTAATCGGGTTGGCCCACAGGTAAACACCGATGAAAATCGCCAGCGAGAACTGCACGATCAGCTTCACGTGCGACGCCGCGCCCCCGCCGCTTTGGCGGGTGATTTTGGCGTAATCATCGTAGAATCCCAAGCCGCACAACACAGCCACTGACAACAGCGTCAACAACACAAGTGGATTCCACTGCGCCCAGAGCAACGCGCTGATGTCGAGCACGCCGATGACAAGAATGCCCCCCATCGTGGGTGTGCCGCGCTTGCTCAGCAACCGTGCCTTCAAGTCGCCGCCCTCCTCCGCCTTGTCTTGGTATTCCTGGCCGAACTTCAGGCGCCTGAGCCAATTGATGACATGCGGTCCCAGCCACAAGCTCAGCAACAGCGCCGTGATGGCCCCGCCCGCCGTGCGAAAGGTGATATAACGAAACACCCGCAGCGGTGAGAGTCGCTCCGCCCACTCCGTGCCCTGCACGGCTTCGAGCAGCCATTGTGTGAGGTAGTAGAGCATCAGTTCTTCATCGCGGCCTCAACACCGCGCAACAACTCCGAAATTCGCTCCAACCGCGCCACGCGCGACGCCTTCAAAAGGAGCAAGTCGCCCGGCCTCACAAAATTCTTCACGGCCCCCGCGGCCGCCTCCACATCCAAGAACTCCACGACACGCAGCAAACCGGCTTCGCGTGCCGCTTGCGCCGTCACCGAGGCCATGCAACCGACGGCGAACAACTGACCCACACCAAGCTCAGCAGCAAGCCGACCCACTTCACGATGCGCGCTCTCGGTGTGACGTCCGAGTTCGGCCATGTCGCCCAGCACCGCCACCGTGCGTCCATTGCAGGGCAATTCCGTCAATGTCCGCAAAGCCGCGATCACCGAATCCGCATTCGCATTGTAGGCATCGTCAATCACGCGCACACCGTTCTGCTCGTAAAGTTGCAGGCGCATCTTAGCCGGCTGGCATTCCGCCAAGCCTTTTTGAATCAGCTTGCGGCTCAGGCCCAACTCTGCACCAAGCACAATGGCAAACAACGAGTTCACCACCTGGTGCCGCCCGATGAGATTGGTGCGATACTCGCCATCAAACGAGCCGTCAGGGGACGTGACGCGAAAGGCAGTGCCGTCTTTGACCGATCGCTCCGAGCTGGCACGCCAAGCGCAGTCCTTCCCGAAGCCAACACGCACCACCTGCGCCTGCGCGCGCGAGGCCAATGCATCGGCAAAGTCACCATCGCCGCAGAGGAGGAGCTTGCCGCCAGCCAGCGACAACTCAGCCAGCACACCTTCCTCACGGACCACGCCTTGGAGATCGCCAAAAAATTCGAGATGCTCCCGACCGATGCTGGTGATGACCCCAAACCGCGGTTGAATCATGCTGACGAGCGGATGCAATTCGCCGGGATGGTTCGTGCCCACTTCAAGCACAGCCGCCTGATGCGAGCGGTCCAACCGCAGCAGCGTGAGCGGGACGCCGATATCGTTGTTGAAACTGGCCTCGCTCCACAGAGTGTTCAGCTTTTGACGCAACACGGCCGCGACGAGCTCCTTCGTCGTGGTCTTGCCGTTCGATCCGCCAATCGCAATCAGGGGGATTTGAAATTCACCCCGATACGCCGCCGCCAGGCTACCAAGCGCCACACGCGTGTTCCCGACTTTCACCACGGCGCACGCCGAATCAGCGACTCTCACTTCACGTTCCACCACCACCGCTGCTGCACCGCGCTTCGTCACGTCGGCCACAAAATCGTGGCCATCGAATTTGTCACCCGAAAGTGCAATGAACACCTCGCCCGGCGCAACCTTGCGAGAATCGGTCGTGATTCCCCGCACCTCAACGTCGGCGGCACCGGAAACAATGGTTCCAGCACAGGCATCGGCGATGAATTTGAGCGGTCGTGGTTCCACAGTAATTCGATTAAATGTATTTCCGGGCCCGCGCCCACAGGGACGACAGTTCCATTTCACCCGCACGCGCACAGACCGGACCTTGATGCGCCGAGCGGCGCGGCGCCGGCTGGACTTCAATAATCACTGTGCGCTCGGCGCTAGCGGGGCGGCGCGAGGTGGCGCCGTCAGTCACGGCTGAGGCATACAACCGGTGTGAGATCGGCATCATCATGTTCATGGCGTTTCTCAGTTCTGGGTTAACGTCGGGCGGAGGCCGTCCGCACGGGGCGGTCCTCCGCACCGATTTCGAACGCCCCCGGCCCTCCGGGTTCCTCCGCTCGGTCGGGCGGGATGTTCAAATAACTGGCCGCGCGTTCCGCGACGTCACGAAACACCGGCGCGGCGGTCAAGCCGCCGTAATGCAAACCCTGCGGCTGGTCGAGCGTGACGGCGATCAGCAGTTCGGGTTTTTCGGCGGGGAAAAATCCGATGAACGAGGAGATGTATTTGCCGCGAACGTAAGCACCATTCTCCACCTTTTGGGCCGTGCCCGTCTTGCCCGCCACGGTGTAATTCTCAAGTTCTGCCTTGGGCGCTGTGCCCTCCTTGGAAACCACGGTCTTGAGCGCCTGCACCATTTGCTTGCTGGCTTCGGCGGAAATGACACGGCGCACCTGCTGAGGACCGTATTGAGCGACGACATTGCCGTGCTGGTCCTGCAGGCGGTTGATCAACATGGGGCGCATCAACACGCCTTCGTTGGCTATCGCCGCCATCGCCATCGCCATTTGCAACGGCGTCACACATACGCCGTGACCCATGGGAATCTGCGCGAGCGAAACCTTATACCACTTGTCCACGGGATGAACGATGCCGTTGATCTCCCCCGGGAGCGGGATGCCGGTGCGGGTTCCGAACCCAAAATCAATGATGTAGTCGTAGAGTTTTTCCTGCCCGAGATCGATGCCCACCTTGGCCGCACCGATGTTCGACGACTTGGTAATGATGGTCTCGACAGTCAACAGTCCATACGGGTCATGGTCATGAAGGGTCCGCCCGCCAAACTTGAACGCCCCGTTCTCGCAGTCATACACTTTGCGCAGCGAGACCTTCTTCTCGTTCAACGCGCCGGAGACCACGACGATCTTGAACGTCGAACCCGGCTCGACGAGATCGGTGATGACGCGGTTGCGGCGTGAATCCGGAGTGGAACGGCCAGGGTCACTCGGATCAAACGTCGGCAAGGTAGCCAGGCCGAGGATTTCGCCCGTCTGGGGCCGCAGCACGACCCCGGAGATGCTGATGGGCCGGTGCTTTTGCATCCCTTCAGCGAGCGCCGTCTCCAAAATGTTCTGCACCACTGAATCAATCGTGAGGACCACATTGTAACCATCATGCGGGTCGACATCTTGATCGCGCAGCCAGACCACTTCGCGGCGGCGATTATCCGTTTCCGTCACACGCCAGCCCCGCACACCGCTGAGCTTGGTGTTCACCGCGCGTTCCATGCCTTCGATACCGACGGTCTCAATGATGCGCGATCCGTTGTAATCCTTTTCTCCCATGCCGACGTAGCCGAGCACATGCGCCGCGAGCTGCTGATTGGGATAGACACGCAATTGGTCATCCAGCGAATCAGGGAAGACAGCTTTCGTTCGAAGGAATCGGAGGAACGTGCGATCGCGCTTGGAGAGGCGGCTGGTGTCCACGTTCGGATAAAGGTTCTCCATCGCCAGCTTGACCTTGTCCCAGGTCTCAAACGGCACCTTGCGCTTGAGGACGACGTATTGATTGGTCACGAGCACGCCGGCGGAATTGGTCCGCGTGCGCGGCAGGAGTCGCTGATGGACTTCAGCCGGATTGAGTTCGAGAATCGGGGCTATGGTGCGTGCGACATCCGCCTGACGATCCCCCATCAGAGTGGGGTCAGCGCAAACCGTTTTCACGAAGATGCTCGTGGCGAGGAGATTGCCCTTGGCATCCAGGATGTCGCCCCGGCGAGGTTCACGGAGGAATTCGCGGCGCGTGTTAAGGTGTGCCTTGGCTTCCAGCTCCTCGTGACGGAACACCTGCAAGTCCACCAGCCGGAACACCAGCAGCGCGAAGCCCCCGCCCAACAGGAGCGTCATCACCAGCACCCGGTAGAATTGCAACTTTTTCACCATCTCAAAAGCCGCCGACCACCCGCGGCCATCGGTTCCTCATCCGACGGCAACACGGGTGGCGGGGCCAAAGTTAAGGGTTCGTTTCTGTTCCGCCTGACGCGTCATTCGCGCCCAAATCTTGCGCCGTCCACTCGCGGCGATCGGTTCCTCATCCGACCATATCGCGAGTGGCGGCGGCAAAAGTTTCATAGAATCATCAGGGTATGGGCGGCACCTGCAGCCGCCCGGCAGCGTATTGTGAGGTCGCGCTCCCCGCCACGGCAGGCGTGGTCAGGTCGGGAACCGGCTCCCACACCACCTGCTTCTGGCGCGGCGACGCCGGACCGAGGCCAAGGTTCAACTCACGCACCCGCCGCTCGATCTGCGGCGGTGATTGCAACGCAGCCAGTTGCTTGCGCAACTTCTCGTTGTTGTCGCGCAGCGCAGCCAGGCGTTGTTCGCGTTCCTTGATCTGCTTACCCAAAGTCGCGATCTGGTTTTTCTGCCAGACGTAACCGATGCCCGCACCGCCGATGAGCACGCACAACATGAAAGCCCGCACCGCCGGTGCGAACCGGGTTGCTGTTGTCCGATACTTGCGATTACGTGCCATATTAAATCTTTTCCATCACCCGCAACTGCGCACTGCGACAGCGTGGGTTCTCCGCCAGTTCAGCGTCGCTGGGCAGAATCGCCTTGCGATTCACCAAGCGCACTTCGGGCTGCTTGGGCCGACGCAACTCGGGGATATCCACTTCCCCGTCGAATTCGTAGTCGCGCGCCCGGCTGCGTCCGAATTCCTTCACAAGGCGGTCTTCCAACGAGTGAAACGTGATCACCGCCAACCGCCCGCCCGGCTTAAGAATCTTCAACGCCGCCACCAAGCCCCGCTCCAAAGAACCCACTTCGTCATTCACCGCGATCCGCAGGGCTTGAAAAACTTTGGTCGCCGGGTGCGTCTTCTTTCCGGCACGCGGACTCAGGCGCTCAATCAACTCCGAGAGCTGCCGGGTCGTCTCGAACCGCCGCGTCTGGCGATCCATCACAATCGCCTTAGCAAACCGGCGCGACTGATGCTCGTCGCCGTATCGCCAGAAAATGTCCGCCAATTCTTCCGCTTCCGCGCTGTTCAACAAATCTGCGGCCGTCGGTCCCTGCGAGCGGTCCATCCGCATGTCGAGCGGCCCGTCCTGCTGAAAACTGAAACCGCGTTCCGCTACATCAAGCTGGGGCGAACTCACGCCCAAATCCAGGAGCACCCCGTCGCATCGGCCCGCCGGAATCCATTCCGCAAACTGGTCGTAGTTCGCGTGGCGCAGTTCGAATCGTCCGGCAAACTCCGCCAGCCGTTCCCGGGCTGCTTCAATCGCGACGCCATCCCGATCGGATGCGAACAACCACCCATCCGGCGAACTCGCGGCCAAAATGGCGGCCGCGTGTCCAGCTCCACCGAGCGTTCCGTCGGCGTAACTCCCGCCCGGCTTCGGCTCGAGGGCCGCCAGCACTTCTGCCAACATCACCGGCTTGTGCGCGAAGTTGGCCACTCGGCATGGAAATCAACTGACGTTCACGCCAGTGATACGGTTGGTCAGCTTCTTCAACGCCGCCGGCATCGGCCCGCGGTTCGGTGTCGCCGACGCGACGCTCGGTGCCACTTGCGCACTGGTGCTCGTCTGCGCCGTCACAATTTCCAAATCCGATTCTTCCAGGTCGTTGCGGACCACCTGCACCTTGTCCAATGACAATTCGCCTTGCACCGCCGGCTTGCCAAAGCGCGGAATGACCGAAGCCGGCTCCTTGCGACGCGCGCGCTTGAGGCGACCGGTCCACTTCGTGACCAACGCCAGCAGCTGGTTGCCGAGCCCCATAAGCTTGCCGCCCGCGCTAGCCATGAACGACGGCACGCGCTTGCTGAAAGCAGCCACTGTCGCTTTCACGTTCTGCGCTCGCCACAACCAAGCAGCACCATTTGCTGGTGAGGTCGATTGGGCCGGCCGCGAGACAGCAGCGGTAAAAGGAGAATCCGCGATCACAGGTTCAACCGGCAGCGAGGGCTGCTCCGCTGTGGGCACGGCGGCAAAAGCGGGCGTTGAAACCCGTTCCACATCAGTGGCAATATTGGTGGCGAGTTCCGGTTGAGCTGGTGCCTTTGACGCGAAGGGATTTTTCTCCACGTTGAACTTCGGCAGACGATTGCTCTCGCTGACGTTGTAACGGCCCATTGAGGGACCGCCCGCCAAGCTCCGACCGGTTGCGAGTAATTTTCCCAAGCTCATGGTTATTCCATCAGTTTGAATGCTTCTTGAGCCAGCACCGCATCAGCGGCCTGCACTCGGTCAAATCGTTCCGGGTTCCAAATCTCAAAACGGTCCAACAAACCCACCAACACTGCATCGCTCCTGATGTCGGCTCCGCGTGCCATGTCTTCGGGGATACAGATGCGCCCACCTTTGTCGACGACCACCTGCGTCGAGGCCCCACCGATGACACGCTTCAAGACTGTCTTCTTGGGATCACCATTTGGCATCGCGTCAATGTCCCGCATCAACTCCGCCATCTCTTGCGGAGGCAAAGCCCGGAGGCACGGACCGGCGTTGGACTGCGGCCAAAGAATCAATGTGAACTCCACCCCACTTGCGGCTGGACGCCACATGGCAGGGATCTGCACCCGCCGCTTATCGTCCACACCGTGGCGATAAACGGAATTGTAATAGGTGCGCTGAGCTGGCCCGTTCACTTCCATGATTTATTCACACCAACTTCTGATTACCCCATTTTGCCCCTCGACGCCCCATTTTTAACCATTCTCACCCACTTCTTGTCAACGCATATCCACAAGTATTCTACACAACTTATTCACAAATCCGGCGCTCAGGGGAAAACTCGGAAATACTTTCTCGTTAACGTAAATGAGAGTGTGCCATGATAATAACCTTCAAGGCGGCCTAAATTGTTCATATTTAGACACTTTTTCAGGCTAATTCATCCTCTTTTCGTGACGAATTACGGAATATCATTAACGTAACGTCTCATGCGGACGGTCGATTTCGACTATGAGTTGCCGCCGGAACTGATTGCTCAGACTCCGGCGGAGCGGCGTGATGCCTCCCGACTACTGGTTTTGGACCGCGCGTCAGGGCAAATCGGGCATCGACAGTTTCCCGACCTGCTCGCCCAGTTCCGCTCGGGTGACGTGCTCGTTTTGAACAATTCCCGCGTCATCCCGGCACGCCTTCGGGGACTGAACGAAAAAACGGGCGGGCAATTTGAAGTGTTGTTGCTCGAAGAGAACGCCGTGAATGACTGGTGGGTGATGCTGCGCCCCGGCAAACGCGCTCGCATCGGCACGCGAATCATATTTCTCGATCACGCGCACGAACGCACCCAACTCGTCGGCGAAGTGATCGCAACCAACGATGAAGGACATCGGCGCATCAAGTTTTGTGGCGGTGAGAATGTGTTGAATGCAACCAACGACATCGGCGAACTGCCGCTGCCTCCTTACATCGAACGATCCGCAGGCGCGACGAGCGCACAAGACCTTGAGCGCTATCAAACGGTATTCGCCAAGCCGCTGGGATCCGTCGCCGCACCAACGGCCGGGTTGCACTTCACGCCGGAACTTTTGGATGTCGCACGCGCGAAAGGCGTGCGCGTGGAATTTGTCACACTGCATGTGGGACTCGGGACCTTTGCTCCGGTGAAAGCGGATAACATCACAGATCATGTGATGCACGAAGAACGCTTTGAAGTCAGCGAGGCAACGGCTGCGAATGTGAATGCCGCCAAACAATCCGGCCATCGCATCATCGCCGTGGGCACGACCTCGATGCGCGTATTGGAGAGTGTGGCGCGCAATCATGGCGGCAAGTTGGTCGCAGGTTGTGGCCGCACGAGCATTTTCATTTATCCCCCGCAACGCTTCGCGCTCGTGGATGCGCTGCTCACCAACTTTCATCTTCCCCGCTCCACCCTGCTCATGCTCGTGAGTGCATTCGCTTCACCGGGCACGCTGCAAGGACGTGAACTGGCCTTCCGCGCCTACGCCGAGGCCGTGCGCGAACGCTATCGCTTCTTCAGCTATGGTGACGCGATGTTCATCGCGTGAAAACTTTCGCGTTTCGAGTTCGAAGTTTCGAGTTAAGCTGCGACTACGCGAACACGTGAACCCAAAACGGAAAATCCGAAACGCAAAACATCCTTACGTCGTCATGAACATGTCCATGACCGCAGACGGCAAGATTGCGACGACAAATCGCGTCATTTCCTCCTTCAGCAGCAAGCGCGATCACAATCATCTCCTGTCGCTGCGGGCTACTGCTGACGCAGTGATGTGCGGCGCACGCACGGTGGACTTGAATAAAGTGAATCTCGGCCCCGGTGGACCCAAGTATCGCAAACTGCGCCTCAAGCGCGGTCTGGTGGAATCCAACCTCCGCATCATCGTCAGCGGCTCAGGCACGCTTGATCCGAACGCGCACATCTTCCGCAATGCAGCTGCGTCTGATAAGGGCGCAGTCAAGAACCCATCTCCCATCATCATTCTCACCAGCGCCCGCGCGGGAAAAGCTCGCATCGCCAAACTGCGCGCCGTGGCGAATGAGGTGAAAGTCTTCGGCAAGAAAAGACCCGATCTTCGCGCCGCTTTAAAATGGCTCCACCAAAAGTGGAACGTGCGTCGGCTGATCTGTGAAGGTGGCGGTGAATTGAACGATGCAATGTTCCGCGCCGGTCTCGTGGACGAACTTTATCTGACGCTCTGCCCGCGCATCATTGGCGGGAGCAAGGCTCCAACGATTGCGGACGGATTGGGGTTCCCGAAACTGGCCAAGGCGGAGCAACTCAAGTTGAAGACTTTGAAGCAGTCGAAGAACGAACTCTTCCTCACTTACACAAGGGATAGGTAGCCGGACTGGGAGCCACACTCACCCGCTACTGTTCCCCAACGCCGCTCCGTTTTTCCAACTGCTTGCGCAGATAATCATCCGGCGGCGCATCCTGCCAGGCACTGAACCACAAGTCCCCGAGGAACTGGCCACCGGCGATGAGTTGCTTGGTCAAAAACTCTTTCCCCCTCATTCCGTTTTCATCTTTGCCGAAAAGCGCCTGATCTTTGTCGAGCTGATAGAGTGGTTCCACTAGAATTCCGGCCGACTCGATGAAAGCAACCGCCGCGGCGAAGGTCTCTTCCGGCTGCGCGGGGCGACCCTTGACTTGCAGGCGTTGAGCCGAGCGCAACCGTGGCTTCAATTCAGACGCGTCCGGGATGCCCACCTTGTTGAAGTAACCGCCATCAATCCATTGGTGAAAGCCCTTCCAAGTAGTGTAACCCTTGGGATTGTCACCCGCCCAACCGGCATGATGCACGGTGGTGTGCAGCGGCTGCGCAGCATCACCCGCGAAGTGCCCCATCACGCCCATGATGTAAATGATGTTGGCCTTGGCGTTGGCAATCTCTTCCGGCGTTCCCCCCGCTTGCTCGAACGTCTTGAGATAAGAGAAACCAGATTTCAACTTGGCGTAGTTTTCTGCAATCGCCCACGGCAACAATCCCGGCAGCTCCCGTGTGTGGTCTTTGTTCTTCTCGGGATCAATAGGTTCAAACTTATCGGGCTGAGCGGCGCGATTAGTCGCGAGCAACGCAACGAAGTCATATCGAAAGACCGGCAGAGCCTCAGGCTTTACGCCATGGTCCGCGAGCTGTTCGAGGTCAATGTAGTGGTCCGGCCCGTTGCAATGCTTGAGGGAAAGATCCGGCGTGTTGCGCCAACGGTCGGCCTCGCCCGCGAGAAATGCAATTCGCTCACGAGCTTCCGGGGTAAACACGAAAGCAGGGTAATTGGCGGGCAGCGTCGCGAGGGCGATTTGGTTGACGACCCGGTGCCCCTCGTAATCCCAGGCAGTAGCGGAGCCGGAAACCATTAAAATCAGGGCACCAGTAATTCGCAGCGCATTCATCGAACGCGAATCTAGTCTGGCCAAGCCGGAGCGCCAGTTACAAATTGGCTTCACGCATTCGTTATCGCGTTACAGGCCATGACCATCATCACCGACCCGCTCTGCACGAGCTATGCAACGCCCGGACATCCCGAGCGACCAGCGCGTATTTCCGACACCGTCAAACTGCTCAAAGCGCAAGCGGAGTTGAAGCTGCAATGGGCCACACCAATCAACGCACCCGAGCACGCCATCGAACGCGCCCACACCGCCCGCCACTTGAACCGCTTGCTTCACCCGGCTGATTTTGATGCGGACACGGCCTTCCACGATGGCATCAGTGATCGCGCACGGACGTCGGTTGGCGGGGCGCTCAAGGGAATGGAATGCGCGCTCGCGGGTGAATTCAGTTTCAGCCTGATGCGTCCGCCGGGGCATCACGCCACCTCCACGCAGGCAATGGGGTTTTGTTACCTCAACAGCATCGCCGTCGCCGCGTTGGAGGCACACGCCCGCACGGGCAAACGCGTCGCTGTTTTTGACTTCGATGTTCATCACGGCAACGGCACGGAGGAAATTCTGCTAAATCGTCCGGACGTAGCATTCTACTCTATTCATCAGTCGCCGTGTTACCCCGGCACCGGGCTGCATCACCTGGGGACGAACTGCTTCAATTACCCGGTAGCACCTATGACTGCGCGCGAAGACTATCGTGCGGTGCTCCGGCAGGCGCTGGACGAGCTGCTCACTTTTAGGCCCGGGTTGATCTGCGTTTCCGCCGGCTTCGACGCATATGCGGACGATCCCATTGCGCAAGAAACATTGGAGGCGGAAGATTTCCACTGGCTGGGTCAACGAATTCGAGCTACTGACCTCCCGTTGTTCAGCGTCCTCGAGGGCGGTTACAGCAACGAACTTCCCGAGCTGATTCTGGCTTACCTGAAAGGTTTGGACGGCAAGTAAACCGTGGCCTCCATCATACCGCCGCCAGCGTAAAGGTTGCAAAACACGTGAAGATCATGGTGGGAGAACAGACTTTGCGCTGCTCTGTTGAAAACATCTTGGGCGAGATGAGCGTGTCTAACAGCGGAGCACCTAGGTCAAGACCCGAAGGGCGGCCTCCGTCAATTG
>JAFMIZ010000030.1 GCA_017853715.1 Pedosphaera sp. | reverse complement strand
GTCAGGGCACGAACCTGTTGGGCGTCTTGGTGGTGGACCATGTGCTCGGCAAGCACGAGATCATTGACTACGCCGTGGCGATTTTGCCGACTGGCATTGTCGCGCAGGTGGAGATTCTCGAATATCGTGAGAGCCACGGCATGGAAGTCCGCGGTGAGAAATGGCGCGAACAATTCAAAGGCAAATCCAGCGAGGCCAAACTCAGGCTAAATGACGACATCTACAACATCAGCGGTGCAACCATCTCGTGCCGCAACGTCACCGAGGGCGTTAAGCGCGTGCTGGCGACCTACGACGTTGTGCTGCGCCCTCAGCTTGGTTTGCTTGAGCGCGTGCCGGATGGCGCCGACAAACCCAAACCCTGGGCTGGTTCACCGTAGCCAGCCGTTGCTGGGAACGTTTGTCACCATCTCCGCTTGGGGGGCGGATTCCGCCCAGGTCCAATCCGCGATCTCTGCCGCCTTCGCCGAGATCCGAAGCGCCGATGCACTGATGAGCATTCATCGGGTGGACAGCGAACTCAGCCGGGTCAACTCACTGGCTGTGAGCAATGCGGTGCCGGTGTCGCCCGAGTTGTTCAAAGTGCTTCAAATTGCCCAGCGCCTCGCGGTTGAAACCGAGGGCAGCTTTGATGTCACCATCCGACCTTTGGCTGATTTGTGGGGCTTCATGTGGAAGGAACCTCGTTTGCCCGCCGAGCAAGAGCTCAAGGACGTTTTGCCGCGAGTGAACTTCCGTCACGTTGAACTTGATGCGTGTGAGCGAACGGTTCGCTTCCGGCAGCCGGGGGTCTCCATTGATTTGGGCGGCATCGGCAAGGGCGTGGCCGTCGACATGGCTATCGCCAAATTGCGTGAACTGGGCGTGACCAATGCGATGGTCAAGGCCGGCGGCGACCTGCGGGTGATGGGCGCGTCGCCGGGGCAAGAGTTCTGGACGGTGCAATTGGAGGACCCGCTCAAGCAGGGCCGACGTATCAACATCCCGTTACGCGATGCTGCCCTTTCCACGTCCGGTAACTACGAGAACTTCTTTGAGGTGGCAGGACAGAGATACAGTCACATCCTCGATCCGCGCACGGGCCTGCCGGTCCAGGGAGTAGCCGCCTGCACGGTAATCGCTCCGACCTGTGCGGAATCCGACGCTTGGGCAACTGCTTGTTTTGTTTATGGCGCGCCGCAAAGTCTGGAGCGGTTTGCCGGAACATTCCCGCTGCGCTTTGTCTTGTTGCCGGAATCAGACTCAACTGGCCCGCTGCGAGTGGTGGCATCTCCCAATTTCCCTGCTGCACTCGGCCCTGAACAGATGCCGTGATGGCGGCCAATGCCTGTTACTCCGAGCGCCGTTCAGCGCGGCATAGTTGCAGTCGTTTTGTTTGCAACAGGATTCAAGCTCCGTAGGACCGGAATATGCCGCCCCGACGAGGCTTGGTGATTTGACGTCGTGGATGCTACATAGATTTCGCTCCTGACGGAGCTGGGTAAGATGCTGCGAGCTGAAAAGATGAAGCGGGTTGTCGATTCGCTGCAAAGACCCGCTCAATGGCACAGCATCAACGTTTCTTACTGCCCTCAATTTTTCCTAGTCCTTTGGCCGGGCCTGCGTAGGCTCTGCGCCCATGCGTTGGACACAGACATTCATCCCGACTCTGAAAGAATCGCCGACGGATGCGGAGATCGCGTCGCACAAGCTGCTGCTGCGTGCGGGGCTCATCCGCAAGCTCGGCGCGGGCGTTTATACCTTCCTGCCGCTCGGCCTGCGTGCGCTCCGCAAGGTGGAGCAGATCATCCGCGAGGAAATGGATCGCGCCGGGGCGATGGAGGTGCTCATGCCCGCCATCCAGCCCAAGGAAATCTGGGAGCAGAGCGGACGATACGAGACAGCGAGCGGCGTGCTCTTCAAGGTGAAGGACAGCGCGCAACGCGACTGGGTGCTCAGCCCCACGGCCGAGGAGGTCATCACGTCGCTGGCGGCGAACGAAATCAGTTCCTACCGCCAGTTGCCGAAGAATTTTTACCAAGTGGGCGTGAAGTTCCGCGATGAGATCCGTCCGCGCTTCGGCCTGATGCGCGCGAAGGAGTTCATCATGAAGGATGCGTATTCGTTCGACACGACGGACGAGGGCGCGATGGCAAGCTATCATAAGATGTATGAGGCCTACCAACGCATCTTCGCGCGCTGCGGTTTGAAGGCGTTCCCGGTCGAGGCGGACACGGGCGTGATCGGCGGCAATTACTCGCACGAGTTCATGGTGCCGGCCGAGACGGGCGAGAATGACGTGGTGTATTGCGAGGCGTGCGGTTACGCGGCGAACCTCGAGAAGGCGACGAGCGGCCTGCCGAAGACGGCGCCGCGCGACATCGGTCCGGCGGTGGAGAAATTCCCGACGCCCGGCGTGGTGACGATCGAGGCGCTGGCGAAAGAGCCTTACAAGGTGGCGGCGAATCGCCAGATCAAGACGCTGGTGTATATCTTGGACAGCAGGCCGGTGATCATCCTTGTGCGCGGCGACGATCAGTTGAATGAGACCAAACTCATGGCGCGCACAGGCGCCGTGGCGGTGCGGCCCGCGACCGCGGACGAGATCGTCCCATTGCTCGGCGCGAAGCCGGGTTCGCTTGGCGCCGTGGTGAATGTGCCGTCGGAAGTGCCCGTTTATGCAGATGACCGTCTGCAAGGCGCGAACGACATGACGACGGGCGCGAACGAGGATGGTTTCCATTTTCGCAACGTCTCCCTGGAGCGCGACATCAAGGTGACGCAATGGTTCGACTTGCGCACCGTGAAGGTCGGCGAGCCGTGCGTGAAGTGCAACCAGCCGGTGAAGATCCAGCGCGCGATCGAGGTGGGTCACGTCTTCAAGCTCGGCACGAAATACAGCGAGAAGCTGAACGCGCTCTATCTAGACGAGGCGGGCAAGCAGCATCCGGCGGTGATGGGTTGCTACGGCATCGGCGTGACGCGCACGTTGCAGGCAGTCATCGAGCAGTCGAACGACAAGGACGGCATCGTCTGGCCCATCGGCACGGCGCCTTACACGGTCTGCATCACGCCGCTCAGCGTGAAGCCTGACAGCGACGTGATGAAGCTGGCGGAGCAGTATTACGCCGAACTCACGGCGAAGGGCGTGGATGTCATCCTCGACGACCGCGACGAACGGCCTGGGTTCAAGTTCAAGGACTCCGAGTTGGTCGGTTTCCCGATCCGCGTTGGCATTGGCGAGAAATCGCTGGCGAAGGGCGAGGTCGAAATCAAGCCGCGCTCCGGGCAGCTGATTGTAGCCAAGAGGGACGATGCGGTGGCGAAGGTGCTGGAACTAGTGGCTGCCGCTTAGCGAAGTGTGGGCAAGCGCATCGTCGTGTTTTTCTTCGGGCGGTCGACTGCGCTCCGGATGGCAGTCGTCAATGATGTGGGGTTGTAGGGCTTTTGCACGAAGTGGATGTTAGGGCTGCCGCTGACCTTGTCGGAGATGTCTTCCATGCTGTAGCCGCTGGTGATGACCACGGGCAGGGCGGGGTTGTCAGCGATGAGTTCCTCAGCCAAGTGCAACCCGGTCACTCCGCCAGGCATGACCATGTCGGTTACCACAAGTTGAATTTTGCTGCGATGTTGTTGCCAGACAGCCAAGGCCTCTACCCCCGAGCAGGCGCTAAGCGTTCGGTATCCGAAGCTGTTCAGGATCATCACGGCCAAGTCGCGCAGATCATCCTCGTCCTCCACCACGAGAATGGTTTCATGCCCCTCAAGGTGTTCGGTGTCGTGTGACGTGTTGGGCAGGGATGAGCTCACCGCAGCTGCACGGGCGGCTGCCGGGAAAAAGACATTGAAGGTCGAGCCACGCCCGCTTTCGCTTTCGACTTCAATCCATCCGCCGTGCTGCTTGACGATGCCGTAAACTGTGGCCAGTCCGAGGCCGGTGCCTTTGCCCACTTCCTTGGTGGTAAAAAACGGTTCGAAGATGCGGTCCATGGTGGGGCGGTCCATCCCGCATCCGGAGTCTGTGACGCGCAGTCGCACAAAGTTACCCAGGCGCGCCTGTGGGTGAAACGCCAGTGTGTTGGCGGTGATGGTTTCCAAGTCCAGACGGATGCTGAGTTGGCCGCTGCGACCAACCATCGCGTCGCGCGCATTCACGGCGAGGTTCATGATGACCTGCTCGATCTCGTTCTTATCCCCTTCGATCGGATTGACGCCGGATTGGGACTCCAAACGCATCGTGATGTTCTCGCCGATGAGGCGTTTCAACATGTCGCTCATGCTGTTGACCACCTCAAACAGGTGGAACTGTGAGAGTTGCTTCACATTTTTGCGGCTGAACATCAGCAACTGGCGCGTCAGGCCGGCGGCCCGCTCGGCGGCAAAGTAGATGGCCTGTGCCGAGTCGTCAGACCTGCCAGTCCGCTCCGACTTTTGCATGAGTATGCCCGCGTGGCCTTGGATGACGGTCAGCATGTTGTTGAAGTCATGCGCCACACCAGCAGCCAGTTGACCGATGGCCAGCATCTTGTCGGCTTGGCGCAGGTTGGACTCGATCTTTTCACGCTCCGTCACGTCAGTGATGTAGCAATGCAGCAACTGGCTCTCGGGCACGGGATGGATCAGCCACGCAAGCGTGCGACCGCCGAGTTCGGTCTTTTGTTCAACCCGGTCATGGCCGAAGACAAGGCATTGTTCGATCAGGTCGCCGATGTTTGACGGCAAAAGATCGTTGGGTGAGGTAACGCCCACGTCCATCACCAGTTTGAACGCCGCATCGTTGGCGTAAGTGACTTCCGCGAGGAGGTTCATCTCGATTGCGGGCGTGGGATTAAGTTGAGCGAACCCGGCGCGTTTTTGGATTTCCCGCTCGGCACGGTTGCGGTCAATGGTCATGGCCAGCAGATTGGCCACGGCACGCACGAATTGCTCTTCGTCGTTGGTGAACACGCGCGGGCTGGTCGCGTGAACACTCAACACTCCGAAGACGCGCAAGTGGCTGCGTCCTACGATAGGGACACAGATGCCGCTTACGGCCCCGTGGTAACGAGCCAGCATGGGAGCGGCGAGCCGTTGCTCGGTTCGATAATCATTCACCCGCACGGCTTCCTGTGAGGAGATGACCAATCCCAGCACGGAATCTTTGCCGATGATTTCGCGGTGATAGCCGACCAAGCCTTCCCGCCAACCGTAACCGTCGCGCAAGACGAGCTCATCGGAAACCATGCTAAGTTCAAGCACGTCACAGAATTCGACCTCCAACGTCTGGGCGATCAGCGGCAAGGCTTGCCCAATCAACTCGTCCAAGTTCTTTGAGTTGATGGCGAACTGGCTCAGGGCAGCGACCGCAGTCTGTTGGAACGCGCGGTTCTGCATGGTTCGCTCGGTTCGCTCGCTTTCCATCGCGCGAGCACAAAGCGTGTTGGCCATGGAATCTATGTTCCGGGCGAGTTCGCCCAGCTCGCCTGGCTCTTGGCTGGTTTCGGTGCGGGCGCTTAAGTCTCCCCCCGCCAGTCGCGTGGCGGTTTTGAGGAGGGAACGCACTTGCCGAAGAACGAACCATTCGCCACCGATCCAAGCTGCGACCAAGGCGAGAATGCCAGCGCTGAAGCCCGCCAGCGCTATTCCGCTGAGCAAAGCCGTCAGCCACCCGGCCGCAACCGCGACAAAAACGGTTCCGACTAGGCGGATACGCAAGCTGGCGAGCTGAGATTTCTTTCCTGGTTTCACGTGACTGGCTCATTCAACGCAAAAAGTGAGCCAAATCATGACTTCGATGCCCAAAACCCTCACGAAAGACTTTTCGACCGACAGGCGGGCGAATACCTTCGGCGCGTGAACGAACCGCTGGCCTTGTTGTTGTGCAATCGGGGGCTCATCGCCACCCAATTAAAGGAGCGCCTGGAGGCGCTTCGTTACCGCATGGTGACCATAAATGAGCCGGCGGAACTCGTCGCCCGCGCTGAAAGCGAGCGGGCAATGGTGGTGTTTGCGGACTTGGAAGGGCGAGCAGAAGCTGTTACCGCAGCGGTAGATAACCTTCGCGGCACTCAACCCACGGCGCATGTTCCGGTCATTGGCTTTCAGAAGGAGATGGATGAAGCCGCGCAGCTCAGTCTTTCTGCACGCGGGTTCGCCGTTGCGGTGGGTGAGTCAGCCATATTGACACACCTTCCGCTCCTGCTGGAGCGTGCCTTGGAACTTCGCTGAGGTTTGTCCAACCGTCTGATTATTACACAGTTCTTCTCATATCCTGCCGCTTGGCGCACAAAAATGGTTAAGATGAACGAATTGGATGAGCTGGGTGAATGAAGTAAAGTGATGCCCAAGTAAGTGTGGTAACGCGCTGCAAGGAGTTCGCCAAGGCAGTGAGGAGGTGATTGCAGTGGGCCGCACTTTGAGAGGATATGACCTATGGCCAGCGGAAAAGTGAAGTGGTTCGATAACAAGAAGGGCTTTGGCTTCATCTCACAGGAAGCCGGCAAAGACGTATTCGTGCATCACACCTGCATCAGCGGAACAGGATTCAAGACGTTGAACGAGGGTGAAGCGGTGGACTTTGAGCTTGTGGATAGCGACAAGGGGCCGAAGGCGCTCAACGTCCACAAGGCGGAGCGAGTTTAGCCGTCGGTTTTTTCTGGCGGGGGTAGACAGCGCGGTTAGTTTGGCGCGGCATGTCGTCAACCACTGCGTCCGTCAGGAGTCTCTACGTTCATGTGCCCTTTTGTGCGCACAAGTGCGAGTATTGCGCGTTCTATTCAGAGGCTTCTTCGGGTGAATTGATCAATCGTTACGTGGGCGCGCTGGAGCGTGAGCTCGAGTTGGTCGCAGGTACGCTCCGCCCCCAAACCATCTTCTTTGGCGGCGGCACGCCTTCGATCCTGAATCTTAAGCAATGGCATCAACTCCTGCACACCATGGACCGATTGAACCTGCTCGGTGCCGCTGAGTGGACCGTGGAGTGCAATCCCGCAACGGTCTCGCTCGACAAGGCCAAACTGCTCCGCGATTTCGGCGTGAACCGCATCTCCATGGGCGTGCAATCGCTGGACGAGCGCTTGTTGGAGCGGCTGGGGCGGATTCATTCACGCGAGCAGGTGTTCAAGTCCTTTGACACCTTGCGCGCGGCAGGATTTGAAAACATCAATGTGGACCTGATGTTCGCCATTCCCACGCAGACCATGGAGATCTGGCACGCGACGTTGAACGAGGCCTTCGCGCTGCAAAGCGAACATCTCTCCTGTTACGAGGTGATTTATGAGCAGGACACGCCGCTGTTCGCCCAACTTAAGGCGGGGGAGTTCGACGTGGATGAAGACTTGGCGTACGACATGTATGAAACATTGATTGATCGCTGTGAGCAGTCTGGATTCTTTCACTATGAAGTCGCCAACTTTGCCCGGCGTGCCGGCGCGGGACGCGCCGCCCCGCGACCAGTTTTAAGTGATCCTGAGATTCCCGACTTTGCGTGCCGTCACAACGTCAACTACTGGCGCGGCGGTGATTATCATGGGCTGGGCCCGAGCGCGACGGCTTACATCGGTGGCCTGCGCACCCGTAACTGGTCCAACACGCCACTCTATTGTGAGCAGTTGGAAAAGGGGAAACGACCCTTTGAAACGAGAGAGGAATTGCCGCCGCTGCAGCGGGCAGGGGAGATCGCGGCCTTTGGCCTCCGCATGACGGCGGGGTGGCCGTTTGAGGAATTTCAAAAAGCCAGCGGGTTTGATCTGCGCTCCGAATGGGCAGGGCAAATGAGCGAGTTGGTGAACAAAGGTTGGGCGGAGGAGTCGCCTGTGCGATTTCGTTTGAACCGGCAGGGACTGCGTTTTGCCGACAGTGCGGCGGAGATGTTTTTGCGCTAAGCAGCTTCCGTTTCAGCTTTCGCCCCACGAACGCCCCGCAGCTTCCGCATGCTGAAGAGCCCCGCCATGATGCACAGCGCGGCAGCACCCAGATATGGCGCGTGGGGCAGATATTTGTAAGCCGTCGTCGCGAGCAACGGTCCGAAGATGCGTCCCAACGTTCCGGCGCTTTGCGTGACGCCCAAAATCGCTCCTTGTTCCGCCACGGAAGTGTGCATGGAGATCAGGCCCACCGTCGGTGCTCGATTCAAGCCGGAGGCCATGGAGACGAGCGCCAGTCCGAAGAGCAGCACGCCCAAAGTCTCGGCGTAGGGAATGATGACCAGGCTGACGCCGACCAGGACGAAGCTGGACCAAATCAGCTTGGGTTCGCCGAAGGCCTTCACCAGACGCCCGATCATTCCGCCTTGCACAAGCGCGGACATCAAGCCGCAAAAGGCGAACAAGTAGCCGATGTTGCGCTCGTCGAAATAGAACCGCTGCCGTTTCAGTTCCGCTGGGTAGGCATCCTCAAGCAGCAGGCGATTGAACCGCTTCAGCGATTCGCTGTTCTGAGTGGATGTGGAGAGCTTCACCGTTTCGGGGCGAAGGTTGACCTGTTGCCACGTATTCGCGTCGAACAACACCGTGGATTTCAGCAGCGCCTCGGAGGCTTTGAACCATTCACGGCGTAGCGCGGCTTCGGATGCGTCCGCGCGCCCCATGGCTTTCAGGGAATCGGCTGGCAGCAGCGAACGCACCCGGGCAGACACGGGATCTGTCGCCGTCACCACCTTCCGACTTAGCGCCCCAGGCGCGGCAAAGTCGTCGGGATGGAACGAAGGCGAGCCAAGCAACAGGGGCAGGGTGCTTTCAAAGCAGGCAAAGGCGAAGGTGCCCAGGAAATACATGGTCACCAAAAAGCCGACGGTAGGTGTCTTCAATGCATGCACCCATTGCGCAACGGTTGCGCGTGAGGTCGTGGGCGCGGAGTCGGGCTTGCGGCTTTCCGCCAGAACAATCGCAGCCAGCAGGAAGTTGGCGGTGCAAATGGCCGAGGCGACCCATCCCGGTCCGGCTAAGCCAAGATGCGTGTAACTCACCGCCCCGATCACGGGGCCGAGGATGAATCCCAAACCGAACGCCATGCCGATCAGGCCCATTCCCTTGGAACGTTTTTCGGGGGGGGTCACGTCGGCCATGTAAGCCGAGGCGACAGAGATATTTGCTCCACATATTCCAGCGAACACCCGCGAACTGAGCAGAATGATCAAAGATGCTGCCACCGATAGTGCTGGGGCACTGGCGAGCGCAAAGAGCGCGTAGGAGATGGAAGAACCAGCCGTGCTGATCAAAATCACCGGTCGCCGTCCGATTCGATCCGACAGCCGCCCCCAAACTGGAGCGAAAAAGAACTGCATGATTGAGAAAGACGCGATGATAAGCCCAATCATGAAACCCTCGGCCCCGAACCGCTCCGAGTAGCGGGGCAACAGGGGCAAAACAATTCCGAACCCGATCAAGTCGATGAAGATGGTCAGAAAAATGACCAGCAGGGAGGGTTTCTTCATGAATTGGTTGCAGAGCGGGCGATTGGACCAAACAGCATCGGCGCAATCTAGGGACGGGTCCGTTTGAGTCAAGGCACGCGAGTGCGCAAGTGGCCTGCCTAAAGTCCCAAACCGAGACAAAAGTGGGTTCGCAGGCTGGGTTTTTGCGCTATTCTGCCGATAATTCGCCTGCCCCGGGGCCTGGGCGCAGGATTTGCTGGCAAATGGGTGTAAGTTATCGGGTTGCGTCCTGAAGGCGCCTTGGCCAGTATTATCCTCAACTGGCAAAGGGTTTGGCGATTGAGCCCGACTTGGGACTTGAGTCGAAAATCGTAACAACACATTGTGAATCAAAAATGGCACAAGCCAAAGATCGTCAAGCCAAGGACAAAGACCAGCAGTCCAAGCAATCCAGAATTCTGCTGGTGGATGACCACGCCGTCGTGCGTTACGGTATCGCGCAACTCATCAACCGGCAGGACGACCTTGTTGTTTGCGGTGAAGAGGAAGACGCCTCCCGCGCGATGAGCGCGATCGTCACGCTGAAACCCGACCTCGTCCTCGCCGATATCTCGCTCAAAGACAGCAGCGGGTTGGAATTGATGCGCAACATCAAAGCCCAATGCCCCAAACTTCCCGTTCTCGTCGTTAGCGTTCACGACGAATCCATTTACGCTGAGATCGCTTTCCGTGCCGGTGCCCTGGGTTACCTTATGAAGCAGGAAGCCGTGGACAAGATTCTCACCGCCATCCGCCGGGTGCTCGTCGGCTCCATTTATGTAAGTGACGCTCAGGCAGCCCGGATGTTGCAACAACAAGTCCGCGGCCAGAAAACCATTCAGGAATCCCCCGTCAAGAGCTTGAGCGACCGCGAATTAGAAGTGTTCCAACTCATCGGCCAGTGGAAGAAGACCAAGGAGATTGCTGCGCAATTGCACCTGAGCATCAAGACCATCGAATACTATCGCGAGCAGATTAAGCGAAAGCTCAACCTCAAGAGCGCTGCCGAACTCACCCATTACGCCACATCATGGATCCAGCGCCAGACGGTTACGTAGTTTTCCACCGAAATTTTGGGGGCATTTCTGAAACGCCGGCTTTGACCGGCGTTTTTGTTAATCTCGCCGTTCGTTGATCCCCCGCGGTTTTGTCCAAGGGATTTCCCGGGGCGCGTTTCGTAACCTGCCGGGGGAGAGGACTCCGCGCTGCCCTGATTGTGTGACCGCCTCAGTGAATCCAAGCTGCCAGCATGAAATCGAACCTGGTGCCAGAGGATTGGCAATGTGTGCAAAAATGGGCTCTTCAATGAATAAAGCGGTATCACGGATTCGGGTGCTTCTGGTGGACGATCATCCGGTGGTGCGCCGGGGCATCGCGGCCTGCCTTTCACGGCAACCCCGGATCGAGATGGTGGGCGAAGCCGCCGACGGCAAGGACGCCCTTGAGCACTGTCGGACCCTCATGCCCGACGTGGTCGTCACCGACGTGGAAATGCCCGGCATGAACGGTGCGGAACTCGCCGCTGTCCTCAACCGTGAATTGCCCAGCATTCGTGTGCTGGTCCTCTCCGTTTGCCACACCCCGGGCCACGTGCTCCGCATGGTTCAGGCAGGCGCGGCGGGTTACATGTTCAAGGAGGCCGCCCCGGAAGAACTCGTGCGGGGCATCGAACGCGTCGCCAGCGGTGAGCTGTTCTTTGGTGAAGACGTGGCGCAGATCGCCTTGAACCAGGTTGTTCGAGGCAACGGATCTGGCCTGCAATCACTCACCGTGCGTGAGCGGGAGGTCTTGATACGCATCGCCGATGGCATGAGCAACAAGGAGATTGCTGACGCTTTGGGTTTGGGAGTTCGCACCGTGGAGACGCACCGTGAACGCACCATGCGTAAGCTCGATATCCACAGCGTGGCGGGTTTGACGAAATACGCCTTGGCCCAAGGTTGGGTGAGCCTCAATGACGGTTCACGACTGGTCGCTTAAGATTTTGGTTCGGTTGGGTTGGTTCTGGGTTGAGGCTGGCGCACCGGGCGGTGCGCTTTAATCCCGGGCTCCGCTGGAATCGCTGTGGATAGCCTGCGGATAAGGAATGGTATTTTGCGCTGGTCTGTTGGCGGAGACTCACCAAAGTAGGGGGGTGATTGATTCTGTAGCCGAACAGGGCGGAGCGTCGGTGGATTTGAAACGTTCACGCCGCCGCAAGATGCCTGATATTGACCCCGCCAAGCTAGACCGGTTGCCGCCGCATTCAAAAGAAGCGGAGCAGGGCGTGCTGGGCTGTGTTCTGTGGGCCCCCAATGAGAGCATTGGCGAATGCATCGGCAAGTTTAAGGGCGACACGGAGGTGTTCTACGATCTGCGGCATCAGACCATCTATGACGCGATGCAGGAGATGTATGATAAACGTGAGCCGATTGATCTCATTACCCTGCAGCAACACCTCAAGGATCGGCAGATGCTCGACCAGGTCGGTGGCATCGTTTATCTCTCCTCACTTCAGGATGCCGTTCCTTCGGCGGCCAACCTCAGTTACTACCTCGACATCGTTCACGAGAAATGTGTGCTGCGGAAAATGATCCGCACCTGCACCGACATCGTCGGGCGCGCCTATGAAAATGAGGGGGAAGTGGACGCGCTGATGGATGAGGCGGAGCGCGACATCCTGCGCATCAGCGAATCACGTATTCAGGGCAGTATCATCGGCATCAAAGAGCTGGTGAAGAAGGCCATCACCACGATCGAGGATTTTCATCAGCGTCAGGGCATGCTGACTGGACTGGCTACTGGGTTTGCGGACTTCGATAAAATGACCAGCGGACTGCACCCGGGCGAAATGGTGGTCATCGCAGCCCGTCCCAGTATGGGTAAGACCTCGCTCGCCATGAACATTGCCGAGCATGTGTGCATTGACCAACGCCTGCCCGTGGGCGTGTTCAGCTTGGAAATGACCTCTGAGTCGCTGGTGCTGCGCATGCTTTGTTCCCGCTCACGGGTGAACCTGCGCAGCGTGCGCGATGGCTTCCTGGCTGAACGCGATTTCCCCAAGCTGACGGGTGCTGCGGGCAAGATGGCCTCCGCCCCCTTGTTCATCGATGACACTTCCGGCCTGTCCATCCTTCAGTTGCGGGCTAAGGCTCGGCGCATGCATCAGCAGCATGGCATCAAGCTTTTGGTGATTGACTACCTACAGTTGCTTCACTCTACTGCGCGCCGGGCGCAGGAAAACCGTCAGCAAGAAATTGCGGATATTTCCAATGGCATCAAGGCCTTGGCCAAGGAACTTGGCATTCCGGTCATTGTCCTGGCCCAGTTGAACCGTGAGTTGGAGAAGGACAAGAACCGCAAGCCGCGTTTGTCGGATTTGCGTGAGTCCGGTTCCATTGAACAAGATGCCGACTTGGTGGGTCTGCTTTACAAGCCCAGCGTGGAAGACGAAGAAGGCGGCGGAGATCAGGACACGCGCCCGGTCAATCTTCTCATTGCCAAGCAACGCAACGGCCCGACCGGCGACGTAAACCTGACGTTCCTGAATTCGATCACACGCTTTGAAAGCGCCGCAAAAGTCAGCGACGAAGATGTCCCGGGTTGAGGGGGGCTTGCGCCTGTCCTGGTTCAGCTGGCTGTGCGTGGTTTTTCTCACCGCCACGCCGGTCCTCTTCGCCCAGTCCGGCCCCGACAAGGTTGCACGCATCGAGATCAAGCACATCGGGCCAGCCACCGTCAGCGATGAGCTGATTCGTGCCAATATCCGTGTCAAACCCGGCGACCCGTTCGTCCGTCCCAGTGCGGATGATGACGTTAAAAATCTCTACGGCACCGGCCTCTTCTACAACATCCGCATCGCCGAAGAGAATACGGACGGTGGTGTCCTTCTGACTTACTTGGTGCAGGCCAAGCCGCGTCTCACCGACATCAAGTTTTCCGGCAATCAGAAATACAAGGACTCTAAGCTCCTCAAGAAGGTCACCTCCCGTGTTGGCGACCCGTTGGATGAACGCAAACTTTTCACCGATAGCCAGGACCTCAAGAAAATGTATGAGAAGGCGGGCTATCCCGGCACCACGGTCAAGTATGTGCTGAACATCGAGGAGGCCGCAGGGCGGGGGACGGTGACGTTTGAGATCAACGAGACCCGCAAGGTGAAGATCAAGCGCGTGGATTTCGTGGGTGCGACGGTGTTCGAGCAAAAGGAACTGCGCAAGGCGATCAAGACCCGCAAGCGTTGGATGTTCTCCTGGCTGACGGGCAGCGGCATCTACAAGGAGGAGCAGTTCGATGAGGATCGCCGGCGGCTGACGGATTTTTATCAAGGCCGGGGCTACATCGATTTTGAGATCCTCAAGGTTGAGCAGGAAATTGTCGGCGACCGAGAGATGGTGCTCAAGATTCACGTCAAAGAGGGGCAGCAATACCAGGTCGGCACGATCAGCTTCCAAGGAGCCACGATGCTGAATACAAATGTCTTGCAGCCTGGCTTCGACCCCGGCCCGCTGCCGCCCAAAGGGCCGGAGCGTTCCGAATGGTACGCCGCCAAGGATTTGAACCGCCGGTTCAGGATGAAAGAGGGCGACATCTTCACGCCCGGCGGACTGTCCGCGAACAACATGGTGGTGGAGGACTTCTACGGCACCAAAGGCCACATCGACGTCCGGTCGGGCAGCCGCAACTTGGCCGTCTCCAAGATTCCCAACACCGAACGCGGCACGATTGACATCGAGTATCAGGTCAACGAGGGCCAGACGTCTTACATCGAAAAGATTCAGATTCGCGGCAACACCAAGACCAAGGACCGCGTGATTCGTCGCGAACTGGCGGTGTCGCCCGGTGAGACGTTCGACATGGTGCGGGTGAAGCTCAGCGAGCAGCGTTTGAAGGGGTTGCAATACTTCGACAAGGTGGATGCCCGTCCCGAGGACACCACTGTTCCGAACCGCAAGGACCTGGTCATTGGCGTGGAGGAAAAGAACACCGGCAACGTCTCGCTCGGCGCCGGGTTCAGCACGATTGATTCTATTGTTGGCTACGTTGAGTTCACCCAGGGCAACTTCGACGTCGGCAACCCGCCTTACTTCACGGGGGGGGGGCAGAAATTCCGCGCGCGCGTCCAGGTCGGTTCCCAGCGGCAAGATTACACCATGTCGTTTGTTGAGCCGTGGTTTCTCGGGCGTAAGTTGTCGTTGGGGGTGGATCTTTACCGCCGCGAATTGGACTTCCAAAGCTTGGAAAATCTCTACGATGAAGAGCGGACGGGCGCGAAAGTGAGTTTGAGCCGGGCGCTGGGAAGCGACTTCTTCATCGGCAGTGTGAGCTACAATGTTGAGCAGGTTGGTATTGTTGATGTTTCGACCAATGCCCCACCGGATGTCGTCGCTGAGGAGGGCCGCTCATTGTTGTCGAAGTTCGGCGCCTCGCTGGCCTACGATACCCGCAATAGCGTTCAGCTGCCCGACCGCGGTCAACGGACGGAATTGTTCGGTGAAATAACAGGTGGACCCTTTGGGGGGGATGAGGATTACTACAAACTGGAACTCCGGACCGCTTGGTATTTTCGTGGTCTGTTTACCGGCCATGTGTTGGAATTGGTGGGGCGCGTCGGCGTGGCTGACGGGTTGGCCGGCGATGATGAGGTGCCTTTCTACGACCGGTATTACCTCGGCGGTCTGACCTCTTTGCGTGGCTTCCAATACCGCGAGATTGGTCCGCGCCAGCTGCTCGTTTCAGGAACCGCATATGAGCCGGTCGGCGGCAATACCTATTGGTTCAGCACGGCCGAATACAGCGTCCCTATTATCGATCGCCTGCGTTTTGCCTTGTTTTACGACATCGGCATGGTTTATCCCGGTGCCTTCAGCTTCAGTCCTGACCCGTCGCTCGACCCCACCAACGGCGGCGGCTATGACACCGGCAGCTTCGCTGACAACTGGGGCGTCGGCCTGCGTTTGAACCTGCCCATCGGACCGTTACGCCTCGATTACGGCTTCCCCATCAACGTCCCCACGGGGGTCAGCGACAACGGCCGTTTCCAATTCGGGGTCGGCTACACCCGCGATTTCTGATAGATTCCAATTATGAAACAAACGGTAAAAATAATTCTGTCATTGCTCGTCGTCACCTCTGTGTTGGGCGCGGTCTCCGCTTCGGCCCAGGGGCGTATTGCCACTGTGGACCTTAAGAAAGTGTTCGACGGCTATTGGAAGACCAAACAAGCGGACGCTGCCTTGAAAGAGCGCGGTGCAGAACTTGAGAAAGAGTTCAAGGCTATGATGGATGACTACAAGAAGGCCAAGGAGGAATATGGCGACTTGTCGTCCGCCGCCAACGATCCGGCCGCAAGCGATGTGGGGCGGGAACGCAAGAAGAAGGAATCGGAAGAAAAGCTGCGCAGCATCAAGGACCAGGAAGAGGCTATGCAAAAGTTTCAGGCGCAGGCCCGCTCGACAGTGGATGAGCAGCGCCGCCGGATGCGTGACAATATCCTGACTGAGGTGCGCAAGGCGATTGACGGTAAAGCGAAGGTGGAAGCTTACACCCTGGTCATTGATGTGGCCGCCGAAACGGTCAACGCCACGCCCGTCGTTCTTTTCAGCCTGGGTGATAACGATATCACTGATGCGGTGCTTGCTCAAATCAATGCTAATACTCCGCCTGAGGCCTTGAAGGACAAGGTTGACGACAAGAAGTAAGCGCCAAGCTGCCTGAATAATTTGCGCCGCTCAGACAGAGTCTCAACTCTGGCTGGGTCGTTTTGCGGGCTTGTCGTAGAACAATTCGTGTGCCTCCCGCAGAATATCGGGAAGGCGTGCGGCGAAAGGGCTTTGTGCCAGTGCTCGCTTCAACTCATCGGAGTCGGGCACGCTTGCGTTGGCTCCGGGAAACCAATGCTCCGCTTGGCCGAGGAGATTGTAGCGCATCTTCGCCCACCCGGTGATCCCGAACGCCTTCGCGTAGGTCCAAAGACGCAGGATTTCGAGCACATTGACCCTGCCGGGCAGTTGGTCGTAGTTGGGGATGCCCTTGAACCAGTTGGCACACCAGTCTTCGCCAAGCGTTTGGCGCATCTCGGCCCGTAGACGTTTTTCGATGGGCGCCATCACCTCAGCCGCGTTGGGGTAATGCTCCAACGCGGCGATGTGTTCGTCGAAATCGGTTGGCCGCGCTGCGCCGAGGCTGAGCGTATGAACCTCTGGGCGGGCAAGGCAGTAAAGATTGTTGAACTGCATGGGTGACAGCGGTGCGCAAAGCTCTACGAGCTTGGGCGGTGGTTCATAGAGTTTGCCGCCCTTGTCGTTCGGGCTGATGATAAACACCCCCATGTCGAGCCGCCGCGCGGCTTCCACGGCGGACCAGTTCAGGTCGTTGACGAAATACCAGTGCAGGTTCACGTAATCGAACTCGCCCGTGTTCACCGCTGCAAGGATTTCATTCGGGCTGGCGTGGGTGGAGAAGCCGATGAACCGGGCGCGTCCCTCGCGTTGGATTTTTCGGGCCATCTCCAGGCAGCCGCCCTTGCGCAACGACCAGCCGAGCAGTTTTTGGTTGTTGATGCCATGCAGGGAAAGCAGGTCCACGTGCTCCAACTTGAGGTGATCCATGGAGCGGTTGAAAGTATCCAGAAAGACCTTCGGATCTTCATGGGGGGCGACTTTCGTCTGCACGATCATTTTGTCGCGGGGCAAACGGGGAAGGATGCGGCCTAATTGCATCTCGGACGACCCGTAACCGCGGGCCGTTTCGATGTGGTTGATGCCTAGCTCCAACGCGCGCTCAACGGTGGCCTCCAAATTGGCCTGATTGTCTGGGGGGACTTCGTTGGGATGTACATCCTGCCACTTGTATTGGCAGCGCATCCCCCCGCAGGAGAATACTGGCATGCTCAATTCCGTTCGGCCAAAGCGGCGGTATTCCATGGGCCGAATATGCCTGAGACGTTACCGGGTGCAAACACTTGCCCGGGGACGGACCCTCGCGTTGTATTCGTGACCGATTACTAGGGCGCTTGCGCAGAATTCCGGCTAAACCGGCGTTGACACCCGGCTACCCCCTCACTACGCTCGCGTTGGATTCATCCTCTCAACACACCATGTTGATTCGCATTAGCCTCATCGTTGCCGTGGTCGCCGGATTGGCGGTCGCAGTGATTAACTTCGTTCAAGTCAAAGAAGTCATTACCACCACTCGGAATGACCTCAACACCACCAGCAATACCTTGGTCACCACACAAGCGGACTTGAGCAAGACCAAGAAGGCGCTCAAGGGCACTGAAGCGGAACTCGCTTCGACCAAGGAGACGCTCCGTACCACCGAAGAGGCACGGGCCGCCGCAGATGACAGGGCCGATTCCAATGAAAAGCGCGCTAACCAGCTCGCCGCTCAATTGAAGACCACCACCCAGGAACGGGATGTGGCTCAAGGTGAATTGGCTGCCTGGGAGGCGCTTGGAATTTCAGTCGATGGCGTTAAAGGGAAGCTCGTTGAGCTGAAGGAAGCCCACGAGGAGATCTTGGCTCAGAAGGATGAAATCACCGTGTTGAGCCGCTCACTGGTTCGTGCCACCAACCAGTTGGCCTTGCTCATTGATCCTGAGTTCAAGGTCAAGTTGCCCGAGGGGCTGAAGGGCACGGTCGTGGTTTCCGATCCTAAGTGGGACTTCGTGGTGCTCGACATCGGCGAGGACCAGGGCGTGCTGGAAAAGGGCGAGTTGCTCGTCAACCGCGACGGCAAGCTCGTTGCCAAGGTTCGCGTTTTCCGCGTCGAAAAGAATCGCGCTATCGCCAACCTCGTCGGTGGTTGGAGGATTGGTGATATCGCTGAGGGTGATAAGGCGATTCCCGCCTTTTGAACATGCGCCTGATTTACTCCTTGCTGCTGGTCGCAGCCGCATTATTGCTCGCGGGTTGTGCGTCGACCGAGTCCGAAAACGCTTCTGCGCGGCCGTGGAATTCCCCGAAAGGTTGGGAGGGCGGTTTGCCTTCCGGAATGACTGAGGGGCGCTAGTTGACTTTGGCTGGCCCAGTTACTTCGCTACTTCCACGCACCGTGTTTCTCGGATCACGGTGATCCTGATTTGCCCCGGATATGTCAGTTCACTCTCAATTTTCTGGGCGATATTTCTCGCCAAGGCGAACGACTGCTCGTCGCTGGCTCGATCGGGTTGAACGAAGATGCGCAGTTCTCGTCCGGCTTGCACAGCGTAGGCTTTCTCGACTCCGGGGAACGACATGCCGATGCGCTCCAGATCCTCAATGCGCTTGAGGTAAGTCGCCATGCTCTCGGAGCGGGCACCTGGCCTTGAGGCGCTGATGGCATCGGCCGCGCTCACCAGGATTCCCAGCGGCCCGATGGGCTCAACGTCGTTATGGTGGGAGGCAATCGCATTGACCACCTTGTCATGCTCGCCGTGGCGTTTGGCGAAGTCCGCTCCAACCACAGCGTGCGGCCCCTCAACTTCATGGCCAAGGGCCTTGCCGATGTCATGCAATAGGCCGCAACGGCGCGCCAAGGTTTCATCGATTCCCAATTCTGCGGCCATTAATCCCATCAGTTGGGCCACTTCGACCGAGTGATTGAGGATATTTTGGGAATAGCTGCGCCGGAAATGGAGGCGGCCCAATAACTTCACGATCTCGGAGTGGAGCGGGGGAACATTTGCCCGGTGAACCGCCTCTTCGCCCAGTCGCATGATGGACTCCTCCATCTCTTGGGAAACTTTTGCCACGACCTCCTCGATGCGGGTGGGGTGAATGCGGCCGTCCTGGATTAGTCGTAGCATTGTCTCCTTGGCGATCTCCCGTCGCACGGGGTCGAAGGAGGATAGCACAACCGCATTGGGTGTGTCGTCAATCAACACCGTGACGCCGGTGGCAGCTTCAAACGAGCGGATGTTGCGACCTTCGCGCCCGATGATGCGGCCCTTGATTTCGACGTCCTGCAGGGCAATCGTGGCGGTGGTGGTTTCCGCGGTGTGGTCGCTGGCGTGGCGTTGGATGGCCACGCTGATGATCTGCCGGGCCCGTTCCTCCGCCTTGTCCTTGGCTTCCTCGACGATGCTGCGTGATAGTTTGCTCGCATCGCGTAATGCCTCCGCCTCGATCTCCTTCAGGAACTGCTGCCGTGCCTCTGCCACGGTGATGCCGGCGATACTCTGGAGCTGGTCACGCCGCTGACGGGTTAAATCGGTCAGCTCGCGCTGCTGCGTGTTGATGTCTTCCGTCTGTTTCTTTAACTGGTCCTCCCGTTCGTCCAGGGTCCGCTCCGCTTTCATGACGCGCTCAAGCTGCGAATTGAGCAGCCCCTCGCGCTCGGTCAATCGACGCTCGCGCTCCACGTGTTCCTTGCGGAGTTCGGTGAAGGATTCCTCGGTTTCTCGGCGGAGTTTGAGGGCCTCCTCGTTGGCGGCAAGACGGGACTTGCCGAGGATTTCGTCCGCCTCGCGGCGGGAGTGGATAAGCATCTCCTCGGCTCGCTGACGATTGGCGATGGCAGCAGTTCGGTTGCGCCACCACAGCGCTGCAAAAACCAACCCTGCGCCTAACGCAAAGCCGGAGGCGACTTCAAAAATGTTGATTGTCGAAAACATTCACCAGCCGTGCCGGGTCAGAACTCCAACCAGTGCGACGGTGTTAATATGCAATTCAAACGGACGTCATGCGGCTCGACGGGGAGAGCAGGGGTCAATTGGATGTCGAACGCTACTCCGCACGTTTTGCCGGACACGGTCGCCAAGAGTCGGTCGTAGAAACCCTTGCCCCGACCCAAGCGGTGGCCGTGCCAATCAAAAGCTAACCCGGGCACCAACACCAAGTCCAGCCGCTTCGGGTCCGCAACACTACAGAACCCTGACGGCTCCAAAATCCCATATCTGCCGGCCTGGACATCGTTTACGGGATGGCGGATCACCGCAGCTTCATAGCTCCCGGCTTCGGACACGAACCGGGGCAGGGCAACCTGCTTGCCGGCTTGGAGGCCCAGTTCAGCCAGCGGCCAGATGTCGGGCTCGTCCTGCCGCGGGGCGAACAGCAAGACTGATTTCGCGCTGGTCCAAACGGGCAGGGCAACCAGCTTTGCCCGGATGTGGCGTGCCGCTGAAGTCTTTTGCACCCTACTCAGCGCTTGCAACTCGCCGCGCATCGCTTGGCGCAGTGCTGGTTTTGTCGTGGAGACAGGTTCGGACATGGGGTCACTGGGGTTTGTCTTTGCGGGCGGCGCCTAATTGCGCCCGCCATTTTTCCACCCGCTCCTTGATTTTCTTCTCCACCCCTTGGTCGGTGGGCTCGTAATACCGTTTGCTGGCTCCGAGGTAATCCTGCGCCACAAAATGATCCGGGTGCGCGTGGGCGTATTCATAGCCCTGGCCGTGCCCCAAACGTTTCGACCCTTGGTAATGTCCGTCGCGCAGGTGTTCGGGCACCGGCAACGTTCGGCCGGAGCGCACATCTTCCAGCGCGGCATCGATGGCCGCATAGGCGCTGTTGCTCTTGTTGGCGGTGGCGATGTAGATCGTGGCTTCCGCCAGCGGAATGCGCGCCTCGGGCCAGCCGACGAACTCCGCCGCTTGCATGGCGGCGTTCGCCAGCACCAGCGCCATCGGGTCGGCGAGGCCGACGTCCTCGGCGGCACAGATCACGATGCGCCGGGCGATGAAGCGGGGGTCTTCCCCGGCATGTATCATTTTCGCCAGCCAGTAAAGCGCCGCGTCGGCATCGCTGCCGCGCATGGATTTGATGAAGGCAGAAATCGTGTCGTAATGCGCATCGCCATCCCCGTCATACACCACCGCCTTCTTCTGGATGCTCTGTTCCGCCGCGGCCAGATCGATGTGGATTGCGCCATTTTGCTGCGGGGGCGTCGTGAGCGCCGCGATTTCCAGCGCATTCAGTGCTTTGCGTGCATCGCCGTCGGCTACGGTGGCGAGATGCTTCAAGGCCTCGCCGTCGGCCTGAATCTTCAGGTAGCCGAGACCGCGCTCCTCATCAGCCAACGCGCGCTGGAGCAGGGCGAGCAAATCTTCTTCGGTCAGCGGTCGCAACTCGAAGATTTGCGAGCGCGAGACCAACGGTGAGTTGACGAAGAAAAATGGGTTGTGCGTCGTGGCGCCGATCAGCCGGATGACCCCGCTTTCCACATCCGGCAGCAGCACGTCTTGCTGGGACTTGTTGAAACGATGGATCTCATCCACGAACAGGATGGTCGGTTGCCCGGTGTTTTGGAGCCGGTGGGTCGCCGCGGAGAGCACCCGGCGCATGTCGGCCACATTTGATTCCACCCCGCTCAGCCGCTCGAAGCGGCTTTTGGTTTGCTGCGCGATGATCTGCGCCAGCGAGGTTTTGCCCGTGCCGGGCGGACCGTAGAAGAGGAGCGATTGGATGCGATCCGCCTCGATCGCCCGGCGGAGCAACTGTCCCGGCCCGATGATGTGCGCTTGCCCCGTGTATTCGGCGAGCGAACGCGGGCGCATGCGGGCGGCCAGCGGTTGATGCCGGGTTGGCCCGACCGCTGGAGCGGTGGGCGCTTCCTCCGGTGCCGGAGGGGACCCGAATAGATCATCGCTCGCCATGCCTGACGCTAGCAACTTGCCCCCGATTGCCCAAAAAGAATTCGTTGGCCACCTGGCAGATTACGAACATCATCCGTTCATGCATTCTCCCGCTCGGCTCTGTGTCCGCAGCGTCCTCGCGCTGGGGCTGATCTGCATCGCTGGCTTGGGCTGTCAGCATGCGCCGCCCGCCAGCTCGCTCGCGCCGCCCGATTCTTCCAGGTGGGAGCAGGATATCCAGAGGTTTGAGGAAGCCGACCGCACGTCGCCGCCGCCACGCAACGGCATCCTGTTCGTCGGCAGTTCCAGTATCCGCCTGTGGCGGACGCTGGCGCAGGACTTTCTGGGAAAGCCCGTATTCAATCGCGGCTTCGGAGGATCGCAACTGGCCGACTCGGTGAACTTTGCTGATCGGATCATCATCCCTTACGCTCCCAAGCAAGTGGTAATCTACGCCGGGGTGAACGACCTCCACGCGGGCAAGTCGGCCGATGCGGTCTACGGGGATTTTGTCGCGCTGGTCTCCAAGATCCATCGTGAGTTGCCCAAGGCGAAGGTGCTCTTCATCGCGCTTTCCACCAACCCGTCGCGCTGGGCGGAGGTGGAACAGGTCCGCGAGGTCAATCGCCGCGCCGCCGACTATTGTCGGCAGCGGGATTGGATCACGTTCGTGGACACGTTCAGTCTGATGCTCGATGCGGAGGGCAGGCCGTTGCCGGATATTTTCGTCGCAGACAAGTTGCATATGAACTCCAAGGGGTACGCGATCTGGCGGGAGGTTATCGCTCCGCACCTGCTGGATTGAGGCCAGTGACTGCGCGCCCGCGCTCCAAGCTGGGCAGGTGTGTCTGCTCAATTCAGGACACGAAAAAGCCCGCTGAACCAGTTCAGCGGGCTTGGAAAGAGCCCCACCCGTGCCGTGTTCAACAGTTCCTTTGAACTGCTTTGGTATATATGGGACGCGCCGGTGGAATTTCGACTTCCAGTAAAGGCCTGTCGGCCAGCTACCGAGCGTATTGTCCCATGTCTGCAATTTACGGTCAAAGGACGTGGTTAAGAATCACGCGCATAGGCAGGGAAATTGTTTTTTCTAAAGAGCGTCGCGGGCAAACCGACCTGAAACCTTCCCGCACTATCTGACGCCACTATCCGCTCACGAGACCGGATGAACAAGCACTTTCTTGCTCAGCTTGTTTCATGCCGCCGTAGCTGTTCCTCGTGAATTTGCCCCATCAAAAAAGTGGGTCGTTGACCCTCGGCTGGGCGGTCTCGAACCCCGAACTCGCCCGACCTTTGGTGGGCAAGCTCGGGCGTGGTGTGCCTGTGCAGCGCGCGTGCGGAAACACATTGAAATAAGGCTCGCAGTTTCGGCGGCGATTCGGACACTGACGGCCCATGAGCGAGCAAGCACATGGAACTTCAGGTTCCACCTCCGTCCCACATTCCACGGAGCGGCCATTTCATCTGCCGATTGAAGGTTTTCAGGGGACGCCGGAAGAGATCGAGCGTCAATGGTTCGAGACGGTTTATAAGGGACGAGGCGACTCCATGGACCAACTCACCTGGCGTGCCGTCATCATGGGTTCCATTCTGGGGGGGGTGCTCTCACTGACGAATCTCTATATCGGTCTCAAAGCGGGCTGGGGCTTTGGCGTGGCCATCACGGCGTGCATCCTTTCCTATGCCATCTGGACGACGTTCGTGAAGCTCGGCCTGGTGCGTACGCCGATGACCATCTTGGAAAACAACTGCATGCAATCCACGGCCAGCTCGGCCGGATATTCCACGGGTGGCACGTTGGTCTCGGCCTTCGCCGCCTACATCCTCCTTAACGGGCAGCCCTTGCCGGTCGGACTCACGCTGGCCTGGGTGTTTTTTCTCGCCGTGCTCGGCGTGACGATGGCGGTCCCCATGAAACGGCAGATGATCAACGTGGAGCAATTGCGCTTCCCCAGTGGCATCGCGGCCGCCGAAACCTTGCAGGCCTTGCATTCGCACGGTGACAAGGGCATTCGCGCCGCGCGGGCCCTGGGCCTTTCAGGAGTTCTGGCCGCGCTGGATAAATTCTGGGCCGAGGGATTGCCCTTTGTGGATCATCTTTTGGCGAAGTGGTTCCACTCTACGGTTCACTTGGCCAAATACTCCAGCGCAGGCTTGATTGAAAAACTTCAAGTTGCGGTGCTTGGGCAGGGGAGCTTCGATGTCTGGAAAGGCCGGACGGTCATCTTTTCCTGGGACGCCATCTTTGTTGCTGCCGGCGCCATTACGGGTCTGCGGGTCTGCGCCACGATGTTGATCAGCGGCACCCTCTGTTGGGCGGTCTTTGTGCCCATCATGCAACAGAAGGGGGTCATCGTCGGTTCGGGCTTTCGCGAAATCGTGCAATGGACGCTGTGGGGCGGCACGGCCTGCATGGTGTCGGGCGGCATTCTGAGTTTCTTGTTGCAGTGGAAGAGCGTGCTGCGTGCGTTTCGCAGCTTGGGCGGCATTTTTGGTCGTGGCTCGGCCAGGATGGACACCATGGATGCCATTGAAACGCCGATGTCCTGGTTTGCCGTTGCTCAGTTCATCTCCCTCATCGCGTTGGCCTGGCTGGCGCACGCGTCGTTTGGCATGCCGTGGTGGCAAAGCGTGCTGGCGGTGATTCTCTCATTCTTCCTGGCGCTGGTGGCCTGCCGCATCACGGGCGAGACCGACACCACCCCGATTGGTGCTATGGGCAAGGTGACACAACTGACCTTTGGGGCCATCAATCCCGGCAATGTGAATGTGAACTTGATGGCGGCCAACATCACGGCGGGCTCCGCCGGATCAGCTGCGGATTTGCTGACCGATCTGAAAAGCGGCTATTTGCTTGGCGCGCATCCACGCAAACAGTTCCTCGCCCAGTTCGCGGGCATCTTCATCGGCACGCTGGTGACGGTGTCAGCCTTCTCCGTGTTGGTGCCCCGGGCTGACGTTCTGGGGTCGGAACAGTTTCCGGCGCCGGCGGCGCAGACGTGGAGCGCGGTGGCCAAAGCCTTGAGCAAGGGCCTTGAAGCATTGGAACCGGTAAAAGTCTGGTCCATCGTCATTGGCGGCGCTGTGGGTGTCTTGTTTTCCGTGCTCCCGTTGATTTTTCCCAAGCAGGCCAGGTATCTGCCTTCGGCGGCAGCATTCGGGTTGTCGTGGGTGTTCGACTGGTATTACAGCCTGCTTTTTTTCCTCGGGGCCCTCTTGGGCTGGGTTGTTGAGAAGAAGTGGCCGCCGGTCTCCAAGGAATACACCTTCCCGGTGGCTTCGGGCATCATCGCCGGAGGTTCGCTGATGGGGGTGGCGTTGATCTTCGGCGAGAACGGACCCGACATGTGGAACGCCTTCTGGCCAAAGATCCGCGCGCTCTTGCCGTTTTAGCAGCCGCAGCGTTGCGGCTGGCAGCGTTGCGGCTAGCTTAGCGCCGCCGTCACAATCTCCTGCGCCTCCGCGATGAGGCTGTCGAGGTGCGCGGTGCCCTTGAAACTTTCCGCGTAAACTTTGTAGATGTTCTCCGTGCCGGAGGGCCGCGCCGCAAACCACCCGTTCGCCGTGCACACCTTCAAGCCGCCGATGTCGGCGTTGTTGCCGGGGGCGCGCGTGAGCTTGGCGGTGATGGGGTCGCCCGCGAGCGTGCTGGCTTTCACGGCTTCGGGTGTCAGTTTCTTGAACGCCTTCTTCTGTTCGGGCGTGGCGGCGGCATCGATGCGCTTGTAACTCGGCGCGCCGAACTTCGCCGTGATCTCCGCGTAATGCTGGCCGGGATCCTTGCCCGTCGTCGCGCAGATCTCTGCCGCCAGCAGGCCGAGAATCAAGCCGTCCTTGTCCGTGCTCCACACGCTGCCGTCGCGGCGCAGGAAACTGGCTCCGGCGCTCTCCTCGCCGCCGAAGCACACGCTGCCGTCGAACAAACCGGGCGTGAACCATTTGAAGCCCACGGGCACCTCGATGAATTTGCGTCCGAGGTTGGTGACCACGCGGTCAATGATGCTGCTGCTGACGAGCGTCTTGCCGATCGCCGAGGTGGACTTCCAATCCGGCCGGTGCGTGAGCAGGTAGCGGATCGCCACCGCCAGATAATGGTTCGGATTCAACAGGCCCGACGACGGCGTGACGATGCCGTGACGGTCCGCATCGGGATCGTTGCCGAACGCAACGCTGAACTTGTCCTTCAATCCGACCAGGCTCGCCATCGCATACGGACTGGAGCAATCCATGCGGATTTTTCCATCGTGATCCACCGTCATGAAGCTGAAGCGTGCGTCCACCTTCGTGTTCACAAGGGTGATGTCTAGGCCGTACCGCTGCTTCACGGGTTCCCAGTAGGGCAGCGAGGCGCCGCCGAGCGGGTCGATGCCGATGCGCACGCCGGCTGCCTTGATGGCGCCCATGTCAATGACCTCGCCGAGCGTGTTCACGTAGGGCGTGATGAAATCGTATGGGTGCGTGTTGCTGGCCTTGAGCGCGGATTCATAGCTGAGGCGCGTCACTGCCCGGTTGCCGTCCTTGAGGATTTCGTTCGCGCGATTCTGCACCCAGCCCGTGATGTCCGTGTCCGCCGGGCCGCCATTGGGTGAATTATATTTGAACCCGCCGTCCTCGGGCGGATTGTGCGACGGCGTGATGACGATGCCATCCGCCAGGCCGTCCTTGCGCCCGCGATTGTAAGTCAGGATGGCGTGCGAGATGGAGGGGGTGGGCGTGACACCGTCGTTCTGCTGGATGAAGGTCTCCACCCCGTTGGCCGCGAGCACTTCCACGGCGGTGCGCTGGGCGGCGTTGGAGGCGCCGTGCGAATCCTTGCCGATGTAAAGCGGGCCGCTGATGCCTTTGCCCTTGCGATATTCGCAGATGGCTTGCGTGGTCGCCAGGATGTGCGCCTCGGTGAACGTGCCGTTGAACGGCGTGCCGCGATGGCCGCTGGTGCCGAAGCTGACCAGCTGGTTCGCGTCGGTGACGTCGGGTTTCAGGTTGTAATAGTTCGCCTCCAATTTGGAGACATCCATAAAGAGGCTTGCGGGTGCAGGCTTGCCGGCGAGCGGGTTGGTTGCCATGCATTCAGCGAATCACGTTGGGCTGAAGCTGTAAAGTTGAAGTTCTTTCGGCCGCTTCTGAACACGGAATGGGAAAAGGGCCTTACGCTAATTTCACTAATTGGCGCGAATGAAGGTGGTTTGAATCGGTGCAGATCCGCGCCATTCGCGCAAAAACTTTTTGATCTCAACCTAAAACGGTCAACGTTTTTTTAACATGGCCCCGATGTGGCAGCGGGCAGTGGAATGCCCGTCCTGCCTTGCCGCCCGCGTGGTCAGCAACCCTTCGGGCAGGGCTTGCTCTACCTAGCGAGCCGTCGTCGCCTGACACGCGGATGTGCGGATGTTTCCGGCGATACATGATTGCCACACCAGGCTCGGGGCGCGTGGATGACAATGCGCGCTACCTGTGTCTCCGCCGCAACCAGCGACAGGCGATTAAATCTCCCGCAG
>JAFMIZ010000118.1 GCA_017853715.1 Pedosphaera sp. | reverse complement strand
TGCGCCCTTTTCGTCCTTCGCGTGAGGCTTCCGACACCGCTACAAAGAGTTCAACACATCCACCAACTGCCGCAGTCGCCCATAGTCACGCCGGTTGAAACCAAACGCGATGCGGGGGAGTTTGAGATTGTCGTCATCCTCCTTCTCTTCGTCGGTGGGGGGAGTAACATGCATGGACTCCCCGGTGATGATGTCGGCATAATCATCATTCATCGCCTCGATGGCGGTGGCTGAGGGCGCGTGCTTGAGACGAATAATCAGCTGATCGCGCACAAAACGGCTTGAGTGAAAGTTGCGGTAGAAGCGCGTGATGATTTTGACCGCCTCATCCACGCTGTCGGTGATCTGATAAAGGTTGAGGTCGTCCGCCGAGATGAGCTGATCGCGCAACAGGTGCTCGCGGATGTTTTTGTCCCACGTCTTCCAATACGTGCCGCCCGGTTTGTCCACCAGCACGAGCGGCATCAGCTGGCTTTTGCCCGTCTGCATCAAAGTCATGGCCTCGTAGCCCTCGTCCATCGTGCCAAACCCGCCGGGGAACAGCGCGATGGCATCCGAGTGGCGAATGAAGATGAGCTTCCGCGTGAAGAAGTATTTGAACGTGACCAGCTTCTTGTCCTGAGCAATGACGGGATTGGCGGATTGTTCCCACGGCAGGCGGATGTTGACGCCGAAACTGTTTTCCACGCCGGCACCTTCGTGGCCCGCCTGCATGATGCCCGGGCCGGCACCCGTGATGACCATCCAGCCCGCTTTCACAATCTTTTGACC
Source organism: Pedosphaera sp. (assembly GCA_017853715.1). Taxonomy (GTDB): domain Bacteria; phylum Verrucomicrobiota; class Verrucomicrobiia; order Limisphaerales; family DSYF01; genus DSYF01. Next base: position 6,521 of record JAFMIZ010000118.1, on the reverse strand, counting down.
GAACTCCGCCGCTTGCTGGTATTCGCGTTTGCTCGGGTCCGTGCGGGCAGAGCCGAAGATGGTTACCTTGCGCGCCCCGGCATACGGGGCAAACAACTTGAACGCATAGCGCAACTCCCGCATCGCCGTTTGGATGACGCGGACGTCGCCGCTATCTTTTACGTCGGTGAGAAGTTTTAATGCGCTCCCGATGATGTCCGCCACTGCCTCTTTATTGTGACCTCCGCCCTTTGCGGCGATCAGATCGTCGATGCGCCGTTGCATTTCTGAATCTCTCAGCCCTTTATCATTCTTTTTCATAATCGCAGCCTTTTCTACGCGACGCGCACCCCAAAAGCAACGAGCGGAATGCGTTTGGTGGTTTGAAGTTGTTCGCACGATATTCCAGTGTGCCGGGCGTTGAACGCATGAACCCGCTCGCGCACCTTCATCCTTCCGGGGTGTCCCCGGCTTTCCAGTTCGGCAATATTCTGTCCGAGCTCGCTCCGGTACTTGAACTGGCGCATCGCGCCGAACTGCCCGCGATTATCTGGCCTGTCCTCGAACGGATGCGTGAACAGGATTGGCTTGGTTCGTATGGCGACATGGCGTGCGTGCGCTTGACCTAGCGGCGCATCAGCCATCGCCTGCGCAGGACGCGTGATTTTGGGGGCGGGCATGTCGGAGTTGGAGGCAGGTTGTGCCGACCTGATGGAAGACTTTGAGGCTTTCTTTGGTGCGCTCAAGGAGCACATGAATATTCAGCTCGCCACGTTGACGGTGTTGCCAGCGGTCGTTAGCGTGCCCGCAACAAGCGGGTCCAAATGAAACTCAACGTCGCACTTGTGCTCGCTGCCTTCTGTTGCTGGCGGGTCGCTCTTCGCCTTGAAAACGCAACCGCCAGACTTCAAAACCGCCTACACCAGTTTTGGTCAACTTGAAGAGGTGGCTGGCAAACGCATTTTTGGTCCCAACGAGGTTAACATGAAGAACGCGCGCATGGAGGAATTCCTTTGGCTTTGCCAAGATGTTTCAGGGCGCACGGTGGTGGCATCGGCACCGCTGCCTCAAGCCTCAGTGACTGTGCAAAACGCAACGCTCAGCACACGGATTCAACCGTCACAATTGTCCGACACAGTTCTCGCCCAAACCGGCGTGGCGATCGTTTGCCCCGGTGAGAACACGGTCAAGGCCGTGCTGGCCACGCAGGCAGCGCGGGAGGCAGGGCCGGTGATTGATTTGCCCGCCGAAAGGCTTCCTGAGCCCTCCAATTACATGGGGCGCTTCGTCACGCTCAAGAATCACAAACCGCGCGAGGTGATGCCTATGATCCAGCCTTTCGCCAGAGTGCCGGCGGGTATCATCGTGTTGGAGAGTGAGCGGCTGCTCGTCTTGCGCGACTTTTCCAGCAACATCCGGCGAATGCTCATAGTGAATGATGGGGTGGAGGCTGGCGCTTCCTCCCGGCAATGACTCGACAGCCGGTGCAGCAAATCGAAAAGATCGCTTTAGTGATGAACTGCTCGGATTTCCAAAGCACCGACCCGGTGCGAGAGCCAATGGTCTGCGTGCATTGCGGACGCTTCGATGCCATCCAGCTGAGTGACCGGTGGCTTTGCCCAGACTGCTTTGCTGCCTGTGGTTCCTGCTGCGCGGGTGAGTTTGATGGGGTTATACCCGGGAAAACCGCCCATTTCACGGCCCAATCCCGGGTAACGCGGCCTGAATTCTCTCCGGCATCTGCTCCAGCCCAAGCCCAGTCTTGACGCTTACCCCCTCAAAATTTAGCTTTCTCACCCGGTTGGTGGTCGTAGCTCAATGGTAGAGTCCAAGCTTGTGGAGCTTGTTGTTGCGGGTTCGAATCCCGTCGGCCACCCCATCCATATCTCAATCACCTGACGTCCATGGCCCTCTTCCTTGCTCCCCCGAGTGTCGCTGGCTTTGTTGGTGGGGCGGGTGCGCGCTAGCAAGCGTGCCGAGAAGTCACCAGTTTTTGGTATCCTACTTGGCTGGCTCAACCGGCGGCGCTCGGCACTGCCTGCGCGAGGCGCGCGATCATTGCCACGTCATCATCTATACCTCAACCCCCACACTGCAGAATGATGCGGCAGTTGCGGAAGCCACAAACCGTCAATCGCCTAAAACCGTGATTGGCTTCGTCGGTGCGCACCCAGCCGTGTTGCCCGCCGGTGGCCCAGAGCACCACCTGCAGGCGCTCTTTGTCGCGGGGATCCGTGGCGGAGCGAATCTGCGCTTTGACCTGCGCCGTTTCCGCCGCACTCATTGTCAGTTTGGTTCGTTTCCTGGCCATGCCCCCCAGTTTGCCCAATGGCATTTTATGTCAGCAGCTATATGTTTACCCAGTATTATAGAGACTTGGTATTAGTTGCCGCACGGGATGGGTGTCCCACTGTCCGGTGTCCCCTCAGGCCAGCCAAGTTTTTACTCCCAATCCCATTGAAACTGGCAGGACACCCCTTGAACCCGCAGCAAATGCCTTCCTTTCATGGGCCGCATGGCTCATAGTCCAGCGCATGGCTTTCAAGAGTCTTGGCTTATCCGAGCCGATTTTGCAGGGCGTAACGGCGATGGGTTACAACGACCCGACACCCATCCAGTTGCGCGCCATCCCGCTTATCCTGGCAGGGCGCGACGTCATTGGCAGCGCCCAGACCGGCACCGGCAAAACGGCGGCGTTTGCGCTGCCGATTCTCTCCCAACTGGTCGGGCACGAAGCGCGGCCTCGCGTCTTGATTCTCGAACCCACCCGCGAACTGGCGGCGCAGGTGGAAACAGCCATCCGGGATTTCTGCCGGTTTACCAATCTGACCGTGGCGGTGTTTTACGGCGGCGTGGGTTACGGCAAACAAACCGATGCCTTGAAAGAGGGCGTGGATATCCTCGTGGCCACTCCCGGTCGCCTGCTGGATCACATGAGCCGCGGTCTCGCCAAGCTGGATGGCATTCAATATCTGGTCCTCGATGAAGCTGATCGCATGTTGGACATGGGCTTCCTACCGGACGTGCGCCGTATCATTGATCGCTGTCCGAAGAAGCGGCAGACCTCACTTTTCTCCGCGACCATCCCGCCGCAGATCGAATCACTCATCAAGTGGACCATGACCGATCCCGAAACCATTGAGATTGGCGCGCGCCGGTCGGTGGCGGCAACGGTCAAACACGTTATCTATCCAGTGGCCGAGGCGCAGAAAACGGAACTGCTGCTCGAATTGCTCAACCGCGTGAATTACGACTCGGTTATTGTTTTTTGCCGCACCAAGTATGGCGCCGACCGCGTGGCGACCCTGCTCAAGCGCAACAACCACGCCGTGGCCGTGCTGCATTCCAATCGCACCCAGAAAGAGCGGGAACACGCGCTTGATGGCTTCCGGCACGGGCGTTACGAAGTGTTGGTCGCCACGGACATCGCGGCGCGCGGCCTAGACATTTCGAACGTCAGCCACGTGGTGAATTACGACGTGCCGCAGCACCCGGAAGATTACATCCATCGCATCGGCCGCACGGGCCGCGCCGAGTCCACGGGCGACGCCTTTACCATCATGGTCGCCGAGGATGCGACGCACGTCTTCGACATCGAACGCTTCATCAGCCAGAAGATTCCGCGCGAGAAGCTGGAGGGCTTCAATTACACTTACACCGCATTGTTCGAGGCAGAGAAGAAAGCCGAAGCGAATGTTCGTCCGCAGAAGATTCAGGCCGTGCGGGTGCGCGGCGGTTATTTCTTCGGACCCGCCAAGCGGCGCCGCCGCTAGCGGAGCGCCTGCTGCGAGGCAGCCATGCGCCTGAATTGTTTATGAGCGGCCTCCCGCGTGATGTTTATGAGCACGTGCGCGACCTTGCTCTGGTGATTGTCAACGCGATGCAGGCGGGTGATGACGAACTCTGCGAGGCCCAGATGTTTGCCTTGCGGAACTATTACAACGAGCAGACTGCTTTGGGATTTTCGCATCCCTTCCTGACCGAGGCGGTGGCGGATTACACCGAGAACGCCGCTGAGGCGATTGCGTTATACGAACTGGCGCTCGAACAGGCCCGCGCATGTCCGGGCGAGCCCGTTCATACCAAGATGATTGCGTTGGCCGCCCGGCAGATTGAACTCGCAAGATTTGAGCAGGCAGAGGCGTTTTTGCGGGACGGACGGACTGAAGCGGTGTGCAGCGGCGATTTAGACTCGACCAGCGAGGCCGCCGAACTGGCCCGCCTGCTTGACGACCAGAATTAGGTCCCGAATTAACTCTCCACCCTCACGGGTGCAGATTATCATGCACCCGCCGCGATAATATATGACCCCTAAACTATTTTCCGAACTCGGGCTTTCCCCCGAACTGCTCAAAGCCGTGGACAAGCTTGGCTTCGAGCAGGCCTCACCCATTCAGGCTGAATCCATTCCGCCGTTGCTGGAAGGTCACGACATCGTTGGCCAGTCGCAGACCGGCTCCGGCAAGACCGCCGCGTTCGGCATTCCGGCCATCGAGAAGACCGACCCGACCCGTCGCGAGCCGCAGGTGTTGATTCTCTGCCCAACGCGCGAACTGGCCGTGCAGGTCTCGGAGGAGATCCACAAGCTTGCGTTCTTCAAGCGCGGCATTCATGCCCTGCCGATTTACGGCGGCCAATCCTACGAACGCCAGTTCATGGGGCTGCGTCAGGGCGCGCAGATCATCATTGGCACGCCGGGCCGCGTTATGGATCACATGCGGCGTGGCACGTTGCGGCTGGACGCCGTCAAGATGGCCATCCTCGACGAGGCGGACGTGATGTTGAACATGGGTTTTCGCGATGACATCGAGACCATCCTTCAGTCCGTGCCTAAGGCGCGGCAGACAGTTTTCTTTTCGGCCACGATGCCCAAACCGATTCGCGATCTGATCGAGAAGTATTCGCGTGAGCCGAGGAATGTGCGCATTGAGCAAAAAGCCATGACGGTGGCCACGGTGGATCAGGTGTATTATGAGGTGGATCGCCGGTTCAAAGTGGAGTTGCTCACGCGCCTCGTGGACATCCACGACCTGAAGCTCGGCATCATCTTCTGCAACACCAAGCGCATGGTGGATGACCTTGTGGATCACCTCGAAGCGCAGGGGTATTCCGCCGACCGGTTGCACGGCGACATGAACCAGGCCCAGCGCGATCGTGTGATGAATAAGTTTCGCAAGAGCGGCTTGGAATTCCTCGTCGCCACTGACGTCGCCGCGCGTGGCATTGACGTGGACGACGTGCAGGTGGTGTTCAACTACGATCTGCCCTACGACCCGGAGGATTATGTGCATCGCATTGGTCGCACGGGCCGGGCCGGTCGCAGTGGGCGGGCCATCTCATTTGTGGCTGGTCGAGAGCTGTTCCAGATTCGCAACATCGAACGCTTCACCAATCAACGCATCCAACGCGGTCGCGTGCCGACGTTGGCTGAAGTGGAGGAGGCGCGTGAAAATGTGTTCTTGGAAAAAGTCCGGGCGACACTGACTAGTGGCGATTTCAAGCGGCAGGACGGCTTGATCGAACGTCTCCTCGAAGAAGGGCACACTTCCACCGACATTTGCTCCGCGTTGCTGCATCATTTGCAGTTGGGAGAAACTACGCTGGCCAAGCCGGCCCAAGAAGAGTCGTATGCCCGGCCCGAGCGACCCGAGCGGGCCCGGCCTGAAGCACCCGCTCCGCGGGCGCGTGTCCCGGTCAGCGAACGCACCGTCCCGTCATCCCGACCCGCCTCCAAGCCCGCTGTGCATGTCGCGCCTCCTGTTGCTGCGCGCAAAGTTGATGCTCCGGCGCCCATGGCGCCGCTACCCAAGGAAGATAGCGCTGCTCCGTCTGTGCGCGCGCCCAAGAAGACTTCGCCTGCGGATCCGGCCGCGGCCGCCAAGGAGAGCCGCAAGACTCCGCCTGACCAGACGCGACTCTTCATCAACGTCGGCAGTGAGGCGGGCGTGGTGCCGATTGATGTGGTGAATGTCATTTCCGGCGAGACCGGCCTGCCCGGCAAGGTGGTGGGTAAGGTGGACATCCGCGAGCGGCACTTGTTTGTGGACGTCGCCGCTGAGCACGCCAACGCCATTATCGCCCGGCTGAATCGTTCGGAACTCAAGGGCCAGCGCGTGAAGGTGAAAGTGGCGTAGCCCTTTTCAATGGGTGACACCGGCCCCTGGCCGGTTCAATCCGGCGTCCGGCCGGATTGCGTAGAGTCGGCCTCGCGGTTCGTTCGGTGTTGCAGAGAAGGAATGCTGCAGTCCGGTTTCCGGCGGGACGCCGAAAACGACAGGCCAGAGGCCTGTGCCACCCAGTTCCACTGGATTCCCCCTTGAACTTTCGGGGCGCGTCGTCATCTTGGCCGCCGCATGAGCGCACAACCTTTGCTCCAACTCGAACTGCCGGGCATTCCCAAGATCAAGAGCGGCAAAGTCCGCGAGATTTTTGATTTGGGCAACGCCTTCCTGCTGGTGGCCACCGACCGCATTTCCGCATTCGACGTCATCATGCCCAACGGCATTCCGCGCAAGGGCGAGGTGCTCACGCAGATTTCCCAT
>JAFMIZ010000117.1 GCA_017853715.1 Pedosphaera sp. | reverse complement strand
CGTCGAGCACGGTTTGATGCGGGGCCAGATCGGCATGCATCCAGTCGAGCGCGTTCAGGGTGAATAATTTCGTTGCGGTGTCACGTTTCAGCAAAGCGGTCAGGGCCGATTCTGCCGCCGGTCGGTCGCTTGAGTCTTTGAGCGCCCACGCGGCCATGACGGCCACTTCTCCGCAATCATCCGTCAGCGCGGCGCGCAAAGCGGTCAGGGTCGATTCGCTGGCAGGATGACGCATCACCAAGCCGACAGCGCCCCAATAGCGCAACCCGGAATCGGGGCTGCGAAGCAGCTCTGCCAGTCGCTGCTCATTCGCCGGATCGGCGGCCAGGGCCAGGTCGGCCGCGTCCAGATAGGCGGGCAGATTGTAGAGCCTGGGGTTGCGCGCCAGTTCGTAGAGGGTCACATGATTGGATTCCGCGCGCCGGATCCGTTCCCCTTCGGGTATCAACGCGGTGTCGTGGACGGCGAGCTGCCATTCGCGCAATGTTCTGCGCATGGTGGCGAGCGTTTGCTGATGGCCTGCATTCGTGGCCAGGTTGACGACGTTGTCCGGGTCGGCCTCCATGTCATAGAGTTCCTCCGCTGGTTTCGGGGTGAAGAATGTGCCGGTGACCGCGTCGGTGCGATGGTTGACCCACGCATCCTCCCAAGACCGGGTGGCGGCGAGTTGCCAGAGGTAATCCAGCCGCTGCCCCCAAGGCACGAAGGGCATGTAGTTCCTGATGTAGACGAACCGCTTGTCCCGTACGGAGCGTTGGTTGTCGATGCGTTCATCCATGCGTTCGCGGTAGCTGAAGACGTATTGCGGCTCGGGCTCGGCATTCGGTCCCAGAAATATCCGCCCCTGCATCAGCGGCGAGATGGGCGCCCCGGCGAGACTCAGCCACGTCTTGGGAAAATCGATGAAGCTAACGAGGCGATCCACGGGCCGACCCGGTCCTTCCGCAGGCCAGAGTGATTTGAATTTCTCCGGGATGCGGATGATCAACGGCGCATGGATGCCACTGTCGAACAGGAAGCGCTTGCTGCGCGGCATCACGCCGCCGTGGTCGGAGCAGAAGATCACGATGGTTTCTTCGGCGAGTCCGGCATCCCGAAGCGCCTTCAACGTCTTGCCAATCTCGGCGTCCATGGTCTCGCAGGCGTCATAATACTTGGCATAGTTGTGGCGGATGTCGGGTTCGTTTGGGTGATACTTTCGCAGCGTCACGTTGTCCGGCGAATGGCGGGTGTTGGAAACGTCTCCCTGCGCCTTGCTTTCGTGTGACTCGTTGAAGTTGATTACTTGGAAGAACGGCTGGCCCGGCGCACGCTTTTCCCACCCGCGCGCGCTGTTGCTATTCCAGCACTCGGTGTCAGGGCGGCCGCCGATGTTGTAGTCGGTTTTGGTGTGATTCGCGGTGTAATACCCTGCTTTCCGCAGCCCATCCGGATAATAGGGGATGACCCCGTGCGGAATCGGATAGCGGCTGCGCATCGGATGGGTGCCGGTGGAAATGGAATGCAGGCCGGTGATCCACGCGCTGCGTTGCGCCCCGCAAACGGGCGCGGTGGCGTAGGTGTGAGTGTAGCGAAAACCCTCCCGCGCCAGGGCGTCTATGTTCGGCGTGCGCGCTTCCGTGTTTCCGTAACAGCCAAACCATTCCACGCTCGCGTCTTCGCAAACCAGCCAGAGGATGTTTGGCTGCTTGCCCGCCTCTACGCGCAAATTCGAGAGGGTGCAGGTTGCGGCCAGCAGGCCAAGCAGTGTTATGAATTTCACTTGGATGCCATGAAGGCAGCCCGGGCATCGGCTGTCACGTCTATTCATCGACCTTCACTCCACCGCGCGGACCTCTGTTGGGCAGCGGCTTGGCGATGCACTGACCAAGACATCAACCACGAATGGATGAGAAGCAACACCAACGAAAACAAGCCATGGACCTGCTGATTTGTGTCCATTGGTGTCTATTTGGGATGATAAAGCCGCGCGTTCTTCGATGGTGGCTGGTGCGGGAAATGGAAGAATGGCGGAAGGGGAGGGATTTGAACCCCCGGTAGCCTTTCGACTACGCCTGATTTCGAGTCAGGTGCCTTCAACCACTCAGCCACCCTTCCCGCCGGTGCGGTCCGCACTATGTCAGAACAAATGTTTGCGGCAAGGCCATTCCCTGCCTTCAATTCCATCGCACCCCGTCGGTGAATTTGCTATCTGATTCGCGTGACCGATGCCATCCCAACACCGTCTCCAGAATCTAGTGCCGCTACACCCCACCGGCGGCGGCCGCGCTATCCGGGCAAGAATCCCCGTCGTTTCGAGGACAAATATAAAGAGCATGACCCGCAGCGTTACGGCGAGACGGTTGCGAAGGTCATCGCGTCGGGCAAAACACCGGCGGGAACACATCGACCGATCATGGTCGCGGAGATTCTCGAATCGCTTGCGCCCAAACCCGGCCAACTGGCGGTGGACTGCACGCTTGGATACGGTGGTCACACGCGGGAGATTCTCACAAAGCTCCAGCCGGGCGGACGCATGATCGGATTGGATGCCGACCCCGTTGAGTTGCCCAAGACGGAAGCCCGCTTGCGCGAGCTGGGGTTTGGCGCGGAGTCATTCAAGGCCGTGCGTAGTAATTTTGCCGGGCTGCCGCAGGTGCTGGCAGGCGAGGGCCTTTCCGGTGCGGACTGTATTCTTGCCGACCTTGGCGTGTCCTCGATGCAGCTCGACAATCCGGCGCGTGGCTTTTCGGTGAAGCTCGATGGCCCACTCGACATGCGGATGAATCCGCAGCGCGGCGTGTCAGCAGAGGCTTTGCTTAAAAAGCTCGCGCCTCGCGCCTTGGCTGAGTTGCTCGGGGACAACGCGGACGAGCCGCGGGCGACCGAACTTTCCGCCGCGCTGGCGGGCAGGTCGTTTGGAACGACGCTCGCCCTCGCTCGCGCCATCCCAGACGCCTTGCCTCGCCTCAGTCCAGACGAAGCGGACCAAACTGTGCGGCGTGTCTTTCAGGCCTTGCGCATCGCGGTGAACGAGGAGTTTTCCGCGCTGGAAACACTGCTCCGGAATTTGCCGTCTTGCTTGAAACCCGGTGGCCGCGTCGCCATTCTGACGTTCCACTCCGGCGAGGACCGACGCGTGAAGAAGGCATTCCAAGCTGGACATCGTTCAGGCGTTTACAGCGATATCGCGCAGAAAGTCATCCGGCCTGGTGCCGAAGAGAGGCATGGCAATCCACGCTCAATTCCCGCCAAGCTGCGTTGGGCGCGAAAAGCCGACGCGCCATGAGCCAAATCTGGCAACGCGATGCAGTCATTCGCCACTCAGCTTGTCTGGCGCGGAGCTATCGCCATTTTACTGCGCGTGAGCTTTCACCCGGGGCGGGGGATGAGCGGGACTTGGCCCGCCAGCTCTACACCGCGCCATTTGTGCTCGTGTCGCATGGAACTGAAGCTGACCCAGTGTTGAACTACGGCAATGCCGCTGCGCAGTCGCTATGGGAGATGACTTGGGACGAGTTGAGCTGCACCCCGTCACGCTTCACCGCCGAAGCGCCCAATCGGGAAGAGCGGGCGCGTCTGCTTGCCGCAGTCACGGCGAATGGGTTCATTGATGATTACTCGGGTGTGCGGATTTCCCGGCCAGGGCGGCGTTTCCTAATCCGGCAGGCGACGGTTTGGAATTTGATCACTGAGTCCGGCGCGCCCTGCGGTCAGGCCGCGATGTTCAGAGAGTGGGTATTTCTTTGACTTTCCAACGCTCGACATTTAGGCGAGCTCAGGGAAAATTCACCGCGCATGGCAACGCGCAAAACGCAGTCACTCGTTCGTCCGCTGGTCCGCTCACTACACGCCTACGTGCCCGGCGAGCAGCCAAAGATCAAAGGCCTCATCAAGCTGAACACCAACGAGAATCCTTATCCGCCGTCACCCAAGGTGCTGGCCGCCGTGAAAGCCGCGGTGGACGGGCGCCTGCGCCTGTATCCCAATCCCAGTGCTCAACTTTTACGTGAAAAGCTGGCCAAGCTGCATCGCTGCAAACCGGAGAACATTTTCGTCGGCAACGGTTCGGATGAATGTCTGGCGCTGGCGGTCAGAACGTTTGTGGAAGCTCGGAGCGCAGAACGCGGAGCGCGGAAAGATTCGCGATGCGTCGTGCAGTATTTCACGCCTAGTTATTCCCTCTATCCCGTGCTGGCCGACACCCATGGGGCGTCGAAGAACGCCGTGCCGCTCAAGGCCGATTTTGGCCTGCCGACGGTGGCGGAGCTGAAGCGCGGCCAGCAATGGGACTTCAACGCGGCGCTGGCCTTTGTGACCACGCCGAACGCTCCCAGCGGACGTGGCTACACGCGGGCTGAACTGGAGGTGCTCTGCGAAGCTCAGCGCGGCGTGATGATTCTGGACGAGGCCTATGTGGACTTTGCCGATGAAAATGCCCTGCCGCTGGCGCTGAAGTATCCGCACGTCATCGTGTCGCGCACGTTCTCCAAGGCCTACTCACTGTGCTTCCAGCGCGTGGGCTATTTCGTGGGAGATGCCGACTTGATTGCCGCGCTCGATAAGATGCGCGACAGCTACAACGTGAATGGCCTCGGCCAGATCGCCGCCGTGGCCACGCTGGGCGACCTGCACTATTACCACGCTAACTTCCGCAAAGTCATCGGCACCCGCGAAGTGCTGACGTGCGAACTGGCGGAGCTGGGATTTACTGTGTTGCCTAGCCAGACCAATTTCATCCTCGCTCGCCCGCCGAAGTTTCCTGCCAGGGTATGGCTGCAAAAGCTGCGCGACCAAAAGGTTCTGGTCCGCTGGTTCAGTGCGCCGGAAGTCAGCGACTACCTGCGCATCACCATCGGCACCGACGCAGAAGCGGCAGCCTTGGTGACCGCGGTAAAGCAGATCATTTCACGCGCTTAATGGTTCGCTTTGGGACGCCCGCCAAGCTTGAGCCCCATGCAGGTGTGATGGTAGGAAGCCAAATACTCCAAGTCGGCCGAGGTGAGGCCATTGAACCAGTTCAGACGACGCTTCCGGGACATTTTGCGAACTTTGTGGAGGGGACAGTCGATAGGGTTGCAGCAGTCTGCCGGACATTTGTCCAGAAGTTCTACAAGGCTGTGCCTCAACTGGTCTTTTCGGGATGACAATGCGTCGCTCATTTTTGAATTGCATGGGAAGTACGACCCCATCACCTGACTGGTTTAGCATCGTCCGGGGGTGGTAAATGTCAATGCGCTTGAGACGTATATCCCTAAAATCACAAACAGCCAGCATCTATTCCACCTATCTTCGGGCGGAGGAGAAGTCTCCGCGCGCCAAACCCGGTGTTGCTTGATGCTCGCTGCAGATTGCGGGCCTAATCCGGCCTGGCTGTGCAGGCTTTCACGACGCCTTTGATCAAATCCTCCACGGTCCATTTATTGCCCATGACGATGCTCTGGACTTTGCCGTTCGCATCCACCACCACGGTGCGGAGGTTGTGGCTGGGGAGTTGCTCTCCGTTCTCGTGCCAGAAGGTCATGCCGAATTGTTCAGCGAGCGCGGTCACCTCAATAAGTTCGCCCGTCAGAAAGCTCCATGATTTGGGATCGTAATTGAAGCGCGCGGCGTATTCGCGCAGCACGGCGGGTGTGTCGTGTTCGGGGTCGATCGAAACGGCGAGGATGTGCCAGTTGGTCGGTCCGTTGGCCATCGCTTTGAGCCGGCGTTGCGTGTCGGCGAGGTTGCCCACCGTAAGCGGACAGAACGTGGGCACGGGGCAGCGGGTGAATACAAACACGAGCACGAGCGCCTTGCCTTTGAACTGGGTAGTGCTGACGGCTTCGCCAAGTTGGTTCGTGAAATGGTATTCCGGCAGCGGTTCGCCGACTTCCAGGGGCTCCACGCCGCGCACTAACCGGAACGGACCCTTGGTGGGAATGCCATGGATGGCTTTTTCCGTCACGCGGATGTTTTCAATCCACGCGTCATTCGTCAGCACGATCAGCTGGAATACCACCTTGTCGCCTGCGTTCAGGCCGTTGAGTTCGTTGGTGTCCTTCACGTCAAACGGCATCGTCATCGCGGCCATGTAGCCGGGAATCTTCACGTGCTTGATCTCAACGTATTGCTCCGGCGCATTCACCTCGACGACGTTGCCGGTGACCGAATAAATCTCGCGCGGCGGAGAGATGCTGGCCGGAGCGGTGGGGGATTGTGCGCTCTCGGGCTTCTCGCAGCCCGCGAGCAGGCCACCCATCACCAACAACCCGAGTGGGAGTTTCGAATTCAAGGGTGGAATAGTCACCAAGTTGGTGCGACATGACAAGCGAGGCGCTGCGGGCCAACGGGAGTGTGGGTTTGCGGCATATGGATTCCTCAGTCGTCTCGATGTTGAGATCGGCGCTCCACTTGCGGGTTGCTGCTGGCCGTGTTAAGTCAGCCGCGTGGCTGCCCTTTGGGACAAATTGCAATCGCTCGCGCTGGATGAAGTCGAGGCGACGTTGCTGGCGCTGCCTGAACCTTTGCGTGAAGAGGCGCGGCAATTGCCGGTCACCTTGGAGCGCGCGCCGAATGCAGATTTGCAGGCCGACGGCATTGAAGCGGACACGCTGGGGCTGTTTGTCGGTCCTGACTTCGCCAGCGAGAGCCACGTACCGATGCCGCCGCAGATCATTCTGTTCTTGGAAAACATCTGGGACATGGCGGAGCAAGATGAGGACTGGTTCTGCGACGAAGTGGGCACCACATATCTGCACGAACTCGGTCACTACCTTGGTCTGGACGAGGATGAGCTGATGAAGCGCGGGCTGGAATAATCAGCCGCGGTTAGAACGCCGGGCGCCGCAGGCGGAAGAACTTCTGGTTGGCGCTGGCGGGCAGCGTCAGTGGGTTGGTCCCGTCGATGACGGGCGGGGACGCCACGATGGTCGTCCAACTGGGCGCTGAAAGGCTGGGCGTGGATTCCACCACGAACCCGGTGGGATAAATGGGCCAACTAAGCACCAGGTTGGTATCGGACTGTGAAACTGCAAGCGGCATCGTGAAGAATTCCCAGGCAAGGGCGTAAGTTTCCGAGGAGGTAACGCGTCCGTTGATCGATGTTCCGCCGGCTTTCCACACTTGTAAATCATAACGCCCCTGGGGCAGTTCGCGGACGTAGAGGTGTTCAACGTTGTCCGCGCGGCTGATGCTCTGAGCGATGAGGTTGGAATTGGCGGTGTTGTAGAGAAACAGGTTGAGATTATTGATGGCCGTTTGGCCGTTCTGCCGGTTCCATACGAGCGTGACCGTCGCTGTGAATGGGCCGGGGCTTCCAGAGTTTGTAAGATTGAAGTAGTGATGGTTGATGGTGTC
>JAFMIZ010000029.1 GCA_017853715.1 Pedosphaera sp. | reverse complement strand
CGGGAAATGCTCCCTGAAAAACGGGGAGGTGGAACGCGTTTTTAACACAACGAAAACAACACTTGATGCCCTTCAAAAATGGGGTTTTTCAACAATTTACGTTTGTCAGGGATACAAGCCCGCCGCCCCGCCTCCCCGCTTTGGGGGAGTAGGCATTTGCCGTCGTGCCGGGTACCTTCCCCGCGAAATCCTGACGGCGGCCCCACTAAATCCGGGCAACGAGTTGATATTGTTTGTCCTCGGACCAATTGAAGATCAGGAACCTAACTGCAGAGACAAATCAGACCATGGCCTCAATCACTACAACCAACACCTCCGGCACCACCAGCAATGGCGTAAGTTTTCGCGGGCCCTTTGCGATCATGACCTCGCTGTTTTTCCTGTGGGGATTCATGACCGTGTTCAACGACATCCTGATTCCGCGATTCAAGGAGGCGTTTACGCTCAGTTACTTTCAGGCGATGCTGGTGCAGTTCGCCTTCTTCGGTGCTTACTTCGTTGGTTCGCTGATCTATTTCATCATCTCGACCACCAAGGGTGATCCCATCGCCAAGATCGGCTATAAGAATGGCGTGGTGATCGGGTTGCTGATTTCAGCAGCGGGCAGCGCGCTGTTCTGGCCCGCGGCGGGTGCCTCTTCCTATCCGATGTTTCTGGTGGCCTTGTTCGTCGTGGGCTTGGGCTTTGCCATGTTGCAAATCGCGGCCAATCCCTACGTGACCATACTGGGACCGGAAAAAACGGCTTCCAGTCGTCTGAATCTGGCGCAGGGGTTCAACTCCATCGGCACCACCATCGGACCGCTGATTGGTGGCTACTTGATCTTCCAGTATTTCGCCAAGAGCGGCGCACATGGGGCAGACTCGGTCAAGATGCCTTACCTCGCGTTTTGCATTATTTTCGTTCTGCTGGCGGTGGTGTTCTACTTTATCCACCTGCCGCACGTGGGTGAGGGACACGTCGAGCCGGGTGCGGGCGCGTTGAAATTTCCACACGTGGTGCTCGGCGTGATCGCCATCTTCATGTACGTGGGCGGCGAGGTCGCCGTGGGCAGCGCCATCATCAACTTCCTCGGTCAGCCGAACGTGGCCGGGTTGTCCGAGGTGGACGCGAGCAAGTACGTCGCGATCTACTGGGGTGGCCTGATGATTGGCCGGTTCATGGGCGCGGTCGAACTGAGCGAAATGAAGAAGGCGAACAAGCAGGTGGCGTTGGTCGTCATTCCGCTGCTCGCCTATTTGCTGTTGTGGGTGGCCAAGAGCGCTCCGTTGGATGCATTGCAAGGCGCGAGTGAGGCTTCGATCATGGTGCTGTGGCGCGACAAATTTGTGGAGAACTGGGCGGTGTTCAAACTCTACCTGCCATTCATTGGCCTGTGCTGGCTGCTGTTCCAATTTGGCCGGGCACAGGCTGCGCGCACCCTCGTCATCTTCTCGCTCACGGTGGTGGCACTCCTTGTCACGGCGATTCTGGTCGGCGGCAAGTTGGCCATGTGGTGTGTCGTGGCGGTGGGGCTGTTCACCTCGGTAGGCTGGTCGAACACGTTCTCGCTGGCGCTTGAGGGAACGGGCATCTACAAGAGCCAGGTGTCCTCGCTGTTGGTGATGGCAATTTTGGGCGGGGCCATTCTGCCACCTCTACAAGGTTGGTTGGCTGACCATACGAACATCCAGTTCTCTTTCATCGTGCCGTTGATTGCCTACGCCTACGTGGCGTTCTACGGGGCCAAAGGACATAAAGCGCGCCGCCCAGCCACCCCATCCACCACCCCCTGAGATGAAACATGCGCTTCATTCCGATAAGCGCGTGGTAATGACGCTGGATGCGGGCGGCACCAATTTCCGCTTCTCCGCCATCCGCGCGGGCAAGCCGGTGGCAGCCATGGTGAGCATCCCATCACGCGGCGCAAATCTGGAGCAGTGCCTGGCCGATATCGTCGAGGGTTTCTCCCAGGTTCGGGCGAAATGTCCCGCTCCTCCGGTGGCCATCAGCTTCGCGTTTCCGGGGCCGGCGGATTATCCGAACGGCATCATCGGCGACCTGGGCAACCTCCCTGGTTTCCGCGGTGGCGTTGCCCTCGGGCCAATGTTGCAAAAGAAGTTCGGGATCCCAACGTTCATCAACAACGACGGCGACCTTTTTGTCTATGGGGAGGCCATCGCCGGGTTTTTACCCTACGTCAACGGGCTGCTGGAGAAGGCGGGTAGCCCGAAGCGTTACAAGAACCTGTTCGGCGTGACGATGGGGACGGGCTTTGGCGGCGGCATCGTCCGCAACGGTGAACTGTTCATCGGTGATAACTCCATGGCCGGTGAAGTCTGGCTGCTGCGCAACAAGCTCGATCGCGGAATGAACGCCGAGGAAGGTGCGTGCATCCGCGCGGTGCGGCGCGCGTATGCCGAAAAGGCCGGCATCCCCTTTGAGAAAGCACCGGAACCCAAAGTCATCTTCGACATCGGCCGCGGCAAAGCGCCCGGCAAGAAGGCCGCCGCGCAGGAGGCCTTCCGTCGCTTGGGTGAGGTTGCCGGCGATGCGATGGGCAATGCGCTGACGTTGATTGATGGCCTGGCTGTGATCGGCGGGGGCGTTTCCGGCGCATGGCCGATGTTCCTGCCCGCCCTCGTGGACGAACTGAACAGCTCCTACACCGGGCCGGGCGGCAACCGCTTCCGCCGCCTCGCCGCCAAAGTTTTCAACCTCGAAGACAAGGCGCAACTGAAGAAGTTCCTCAAGGGTGAAACGAGGGAGATCGTGATTCCCGGCACGAAGGCGAAGATCAAATACGATCCGCTTCAGCGCCTTGGCGTGGGCATGTCCCGGCTGGGAACGAGCGAGGCCGTGGCCATCGGGGCGTATGCCTTCGCGTTGAGGCAGTTGGCGAAAGTTTAGGCTCCGGTTCACAAGCGTCAGCAGTTTGCCGCCGCGTCCGAAACACAGACCAAAACAAGAGTTCAGATGAAAATACTATCCGCATGCCTTTTCGGACTCGCGTTGCTGGCCGCGGCTCAATGCCGGCTGCGCGGCGCTGGGGCGGGGGATGTCCGTCCCAACATCCTTTTCATCTATACCGATGACCAGTCGTTCGAGGCGGTTTCCGTCGTTCAAAAGGAATTGGGGGAAAAAGGACGTTTCCCCTGGCTGAAGACGCCGAACATGGACCGGATTGCCGCCGAGGGGGTGCGGTTTCGGAACGCGTTCGTGGTGAATTCGCTTTGCTCGCCCAGCCGCGCTGTGAATCTCACCGGGCGCTACAACCACCTGAACGGCATCGCCTCCAACTTCCGCCCGTTTCCAGTGGACAACGTCACCTGCGCCACGTTGCTCCGCGCGGCGGGCTACACTACGGCCTACGTTGGCAAGTGGCACATGGACAGCCAGCGGGCCCGCCCCGGGTTTGACTATCACGCCACTTACATCGGCCACGGGCGGTATGCGAATTGTCCGTTCATCGTGAACGGCAAGGACACTCCAACCGAGGGCTGGGTGGACGATGTGGCCACCGATTACGCCCTCCAGTTCATCCGACAGCAGAAGAGTTCCGGAAAACCATGGTTCCTGATGCTTGGATTCAAAACGCCCCACCAGCCGTGGGAGCCGCCGGCGCGGACAAGGAATCTTTACGATGGTGAACTGGCGCGGTCAGTGCCCAACCTGAACACGCCTCCGCCCTACGGCGGCGAGAACAAGAAAACCAAAGCGGCCGGGCAGATACCGCCGAAAGTTCCGACCAATCTGGATTATTTCCGGTGCGTGACGGCGTTGGACGATTGTGTGGGACGTCTCATGGATACGCTGGACGCGGCTTATTTCACCTCGAACACCATCGTCATCTTCACCTCTGATAACGGAGTCTATCTCGGCGCCCATAGCGCTGGCGACAAGCGCAGCGCCTACGAGGAGAGCATCCGCGTCCCGTTTCTGGTGCGTTACCCGGCGCTGGGCGCGAGCCGCGGGCGGACGGTGGACGAAATGGCGCTGAATCTGGATCTGGCGCCCTCCCTCCTGGACTTCGCGGGCGTGCCGGCGCCGAAGGAAATGCAAGGCATGAGCTGGCGGCCTTTATTGACCGGCAAATCTGGATCATGGCGCCAGAGCTGGTTTTACGAATACTTTGCCGAAAATCAACAAGGCACGCGCATTCCTGACATTACCGCCGTCCGCACCACCGACGCCAAGTTGATTCGCTATCGCGGACATCAAGCATGGAACGAGCTGTTCGACCTCAAATCCGATCCATACGAAACGCACAATCTCTACCACAATCCTGCCCACGCCTCTTTGAAGGACAAGTTGCAAGCGGAACATGACCGGCTCGCGAAAGAACTGGGTTACACCGTGCCTGGCTTTGTGGATCGTCCGCCCAATTGGGGCAAACCCGGCAGTCTGGCGGGAGATCTGAACAATCCATAAAGGCCAGAATCCACTGATTCATTGGGGTTTTGCCGATGTTCCCTGCCGCGCGAAACCTGCCCTTTTTTCTTTGCGGCCGGCCTCCCCTCTTTGGGGCAATCGCCGCAATCCGTGCATTCGTGTAAGTTGGAATTCATCGCGAAAGAGCTCCAGAGCATTCTTCGTGGCGGTCCGGCTGAATTCACGAACAGTTGTGACCATCTTGCAATGGAACAATTGACTTCATCTCTACTTATACCAACTACCTTGGATACTCGGCATAATGCTCCTCGAGCAAGCGTCATCAATTGTTCTTTCGTGCCAGCGTCATCGAATGCGGCGGCCTCCCCGCTTTGACTGGCTTGGAAAATTGGGCGGAGTCTTGAAGGTGCCGCACAAGAGTCACGCGCACAAAGACGTGGCCGCCAGCGCCGAGTTTCAGGGGAGGCTCTGCGCACAGCTCCAGAAGTCGATAAGTGCGCAAAGACCTCGTGAGAATAAAAAAGGCCAGCCGGTTGGCTGGCCTGGATTGTTGAAATTGATTCTCAGTGGCCGCAGCCGCAGCCGCCTTGACCATGGCTGTGCCCGTGCCCGTGATCGTGATCGTGGTTGTGTCCCTCGTCATCGCAGCAGCCGCCACCGCCGTTGCCGCCGCAGCAACCGCCCTGTTCGAAATCCTCCGGCTTGGGCATGCGACCGAGTTCGATGGTCTTGGAGACGTAATCGTGGATGCTGTCGCGCAGACCGTGGAGCTCTTCCTGGGCTTCGATGAAACCCTTCGCCACGGGATTGGCGAGGAGCGCGTCGCGGCTGCTCTCAAAATCAGAAATCTCCTCGCCGCTGAGCGGTAGGGATTGATGCTGCTTCTCGTGCAACGCGCGGCCTTTGTGCATGACCGTCTCGTATTGCGAGCGGGACAGCTCATCGTTCATGAAGGCGTCGATGCTTTGGCGCATGGACTTCATGGTAGGCTGGCCGAGGATGGCGTTGCAGAGTTCCTGCGTCTTTTGCAGGATGTTTGGATCTTGAGCGATGGCTGACATGATTTGGTAATTCTGCCGCGCGTTCCCGGAACAACTGCAGTGCCGGTCCCGCGACGGGCGGAGATGATTCCACAGGGCGGAGATGATTGCAAACGGCTTCTCGGGGGAGTGCTGAACTGGCCAAAAAATCAATGGGTTGCGCTCTGCCCCTGCCGTTGTCCCACCCGCTCTGGTTTACTGTGCGCATGAACACAATGCAAAAGATGCATGCCGCCCAGACCTCACAATCGCCGCCTCCAAGGCGGCTCGCGAGTTTCCACGCTGCGCCGCCAATACGTCCGAGTCACCGCCACTGGAACCGGGCGATGCGATTCGCGTCAAGGCTGCGGAGGTCTGGTTGCGGCTTGGCTGGGCCGGGTTGGCCTCGCGGGAGTTGGAGGGGGGGCGTCGCAAACTTGCCGTCACCCTTGGATACTGCGGGTGCAGACGCTGGTGTGGTCGGCGTTGATCTTGGAGTGAGCGCTTATTCGTGGCTGTTGATGCCTATTACCCTGGCAAAAATCGTTGGTTGGGAAACGTGCAGGTTTGCGTAGGGCAAGAGCATTTGACATGCTGTTCCCATTAGGCAAATCCAGGCCACGGCTCCCCTAGGCATGAAATTCAAATCCTTGCTTGCGATGGCTTGTATGCTTTTGGCGACTGCAGGAACTGTTGCGGCACAAACCTCGGATGCGCTTCTCCAGAAGCTCGTTGAGAAGGGAATACTCACCGCCGAAGAAGCGAAGGAACTCAAGACCAAGTCGGACAAGGATTTTGCCACCGCCTACTCCGCCAGGTCCGGGATGCCCGAGTCGGTGACGACGTTCAAATTCAACGGCGATTTTCGCGGACGCTACAACGTAGATACGGCGGAGAATGATGCGTTTGTGTCGCGCACCCGGTGGCGGTATCGGGCGCGCTTTGGCTTCGTGGCGTCGCTATACGATGATTTTGAAATCGGATTACGCCTGGGATCAGGCGATTTGGACAGCGACGTAACGACTGGCACCAGCCCGCTCTCACTTTACCAAACCGCGCAGAACAATGCATCGAAGAAGGGTGTTTTTCTGGACCAGGTGTATGTCAAGTGGTCGCCCTCGCTGGCAGCTGATTGGAAGATAGCCATTACACTGGGGAAAATGGCTGATCCATTCGTTTTCAGCGAAGTGAGCTTGGGGATGGACCCAGATTACACGCCTGAAGGTGCGGCGTGGGAATTGAGCCACGCATTGTCAGATTCCCAGTCTCTGCGCTGGATCAACGGGGCATTCGTGCTGGATGAACTGGCCACTACGGGGCGAGATCCGTTCCTCATCGGAACGCAGTTGCGGGTAGATTCCAAGTGGACCAAGTGCGTCTCCACCTCGGCGGGTGTGATGTGGTTTGCCTTCGTCAATACAGATCAGCTGGCCAACGGGTCCGTGCCTAACGCCAACGTCGGCAACTGGCGGGTCATCCCTGCGGGTGGTGCGATACAAGCTGACGCCGTGCCGGTATACAATTTTAATCCCATCCTGGTGGATGCCTCGGCTACATATCTCTTTGGCCACAGTCCGCTGTATCGCGGTGCGTTTCCGGTCAAGGTGGTAGGCAGCTACCTGAACAACCCATCTGCGCCAAACAGCGGGGATAACTATGCGTGGTCCGCGGGAACCTTGGTAGGCAAAGCGGGCAAACGCGGAACTTGGGAGCTGGCGACCCAATACAAATGGCTCGGAGCAAACGCCATTTGGGAAGAAGTCGTGGATGATGATTTCGGTGGCTATTGGGCCACAACGGCGGGCCAGAACTTCGGTCGCAATGATGCCGCTGGATTCTTTGCCGGCACCAATGCGCGCGGACTTGTAAGCCGTTTATCCTATTCAGTTACCGACGCGGTCATGTTCAGCTTCCGCTGGTATCATATGCAGCTCATCAATGAGCCGGCGGTTCAACTGACGGCCAGTGCGGAGAGCTTGATGGACCGCTTCATGTTGGACGTGGATTTAAGGTTTTAGGGCAGGCGAAGAATGCGCAATGCGCCTGGCAGCAAAGCAAGTTTTGCATAAGGAAGGACACCTTCCGCTCAGCCCATGGGCTTGAGGCCGGGCTCGACATGAATACTGGTAGTCCGACAGGCTCTGGGTGCGAACTTTCACGCCGCGTTGGCGGAGCAGGTCGAATCGTCGCTTGACCACGCTTTTTTCCAGCTTGAACGCCGGAATGCAGTTCATCAGCAAGCCGACTGGCAACTGCTGAGCCTCAATGATCGTCACCTAAAAGCCTTCCTTGGCCAGCTGATCTGCGCAACTCATGCTCGCTGGCCCGGAGCTAACGCAGGCGACGCGAAACCCGTTGGGCGCGGCCCGGAGGATGCAGCGATCCGGGTGAGCGAAAGCGTATTCGGTCAGGAACATTTCAATGGCACCGATTGCCACGGGGGCGGAGTGCGAATTAAGAATACAGGCCCCTTCACAAAGACGCTTGCGGACAAATGCGTCCGCAAATCTCCGGCATGTTGCTCATTGGTGCAGGGATTTTAGCTGCCTCTAGGAATCTTCCCTCGGCGGCAAGTCCCTACCGCTCCGGGGTCCGATTCATCAACGGGTACGCCCGCCATGCACAGTGCGTCGGCACACACAGATGCAGCGGTTGGTCTGTTCTGTTGCGGTCGCCTCGTTGTAGAGCGAGTAGATTTCGCCGAAATCATCGGCTCGTTCGCGCGCCGGGCGTTTGGGTGGAAGCATACGCGGCACTTCAAGCCAGGCATGTTTGATATTCCAAACTGTTCTATTCAGGCTGCCTATAACGACTGGTGAAACGCTGCCAGCGTTGTCCAAATCACTTGAATGGCAAACTTTCTGTTGCCGAAAAGCCGCCAAATCTTGCCGGAGGAAATCAGGGCGCGAACGTTTTCACCATGTTCTCCAGTGCTGTGATCCACTGGGGATGCTCGTTCATGCAGGGAATCAGCTGGTAGCTGTCGCCGCCGGCACCGATGAAGGATTCTTTACCCCGGATTCCCAGCTCTTCAATGGTTTCCAGGCAGTCGCTTACGAATGCCGGGGACATGATCAACAGCTTTTTCACGCCAGACTGCGCGAGGCGTTCCAACTCGATGTCGGTGAACGGCTGCAACCACGGGTCCTTACCCAGCCTCGATTGGAAGGCCACTGACCATTTGGCATCGGGCAGGTTCAGTTTCTTCGCCAGCAGTTTAGCCGTTTGGAAACATTGCGCGCGGTAACAAAACTCATGCGCCGGGCTGGGGACGTTGCAGCAGTCCTTCACGGTCAGGCAATGGCACTTCGTTGGGTCTGACTTCTTGATTTGCCGCTCTGGCACGCCGTGGAAGCTGATGAGCAGGTGGTCAAAATCCGTTTTGACGGCATCGGTCGAAACGGCTGCGAGCGCCGCGATATAATCGGGGTGGTTGTAATACGGTGGCTGCACCGTCAGCTTTATGCTGGGGGCGTGTTTGGCGATGTTTTCCTGGACCCATACAACGGCTGATTCGTAGCTGGACATCGCGTAGTGGGGAAACAGCGGTAGCAGGAACAGCTCGGTCACACCCTGCTTCGCCAGCTTCTTAACCGCATCAGGCACACTCGGATTTTGATAACGCATGGCCAACTCCACGGGCACTTTTACGCGCGGTTGCAACAATGATTGCACCTTCCGGCTCGTGACGACCAGCGGCGACCCTTCGGGTGTCCAGACGCTTTGATAGGCGTGCGCGGATTCTTTGGGGCGATTGATGAGGATTATGCCCACAATCAAGCGCCGCAGCGGCCACGCGACGTCAATCACGCGACCATCCATTAGGAACTCATTCAAATAACGGCGCACGTCGGGCACCGAGGGTGAATCGGGCGAACCCAAGTTGACGAGGAGAACTGCTTTGCTCATTTGTTGGCGCTCACGTTGCCAGTCTTCAGGAATTTTTCAACCCGCTCCACTGAATTTAATCCGGAAGCAATCGAATCACCCACGGAGATACCGTCGCGGTAGTGGCCGGCGAAGAACAGTCCAGGCGTCCGATTTTCGATGTCCGTCATCAAGGTGCGGAATTTGCCGTAGCCGAGGTTGTATTGCGGGATCGCCCGCGGCCAAAACACAGTGTGTTGGAACGTGGGTTTGCCGCGCACACCAAGCAGCACCTGCAAATCCTTGCACACCACGTTAAAAAGTTGCTGCTCGGGCAGCGAGGCTAGTTCAGGGCAGCGCTCGCCACCAATGTAACTCGTCAAAGTAAGGTGGCCGGCGGGGGCGCGATTAGGGAACAGCGCTGACGAGAAAATGGTGCCGAGGATTTTGAAACCTGCGATGCGCGGAATCAGCATCCCGAAGCCGTTGCAGGGATGGGCCACATCTTCGCGACGGAAACCGAGAACGACACTGGCAACCGGTGGGTAGCGAATTTCCGAGAATACTTTCAGGTCAACGGACGTGGGTGAGACGATATTCAACTCCGCCAGCCGGAAGGCCGTCCCCGCATAGAGCACCACGCTGTGCTCTGCCTGGCCAGTGCCGGCGGGACTCTTGAATCCTACCGTCCATCCGTGGGTGTTCTGCGCCAGTTCGGTGACGCTCGTATTCAATGTCACCGCTCCACCTAGTCGCTCCCGCAGCGTATCTGGCAACACTTGGAGGCCGTCATCGAATGAAAACTTCGGCGCGCGATCCTTGGCCACTTCGCCACGCCTCTTGCGTTCGCGCGCACCGAGGATTTGGCCCTTGATCATGGAGCCATACTTCTCCTCCAGTGCGGCGAGTTTGGGAAAAGCCTGTTGGACCGAGAGTTTTTCCGGGTCGCCTGCGTAGATGCCACCGACGAGCGCGTCGATCGCGTGATCCAGAAACTCCGCGCACAAACGGCGGCGCACAAAATTCGCGATGCTTTCCTCCTGACCATCGCGCTTTGCGGGGCGGAAGGGTTCGCGCATCACGGCCAGCTTTGCACCCAACGTGAAAAGAGGCGTAGTGAAGAAGCCCAACGGTGAACCGGGCATTTCGATGGGCCGCTGGTAACGCACCACGTAGCGCGCCTCGGCTGCGGAATCGGGATTCAGGCGACGCGACTGCAGCCCCGCATCGGTCACTAGTTGGGTGATCTTTGGCGACGTTTCGAGAATGGTATTTGGGCCGAATTCCGCCAGATAACCATCGCGACGCAGCGTTTGGATGGCACCGCCCACGCGCCCGCTCGCCTCATAGACCGTCACGGGGATCCCGGCCCGTTGAAGATAGAAGCCGGCCGTCAATCCGGTGATGCCGCCGCCAATGATTGCTACTGATTTCATCCCGCGGTCTGAGTCTAGGCAATGCGCCCGGATTGTCCAATCACACGCTTGCTGATTGCTGGACGTAATTTGGCTCCGCCCGTCTGCTTCCTGGCCCAAAGTACTATTTGGTAGCGGTTTTGCTAAATGTGTGCTGTTCATGCCCGTTCAGACCAGATGTTAACGTGTCTCCGATTGGTACAACCGGAAATCACTGTGATAGCGTCCAATACGTCCATGGGGTCCAAGACGGTGCTGCCGGTGGAAGACGATTCGTCATCCGCGAGCCTTTATTGCAACCGTTCGGAGGAGGCTGGGTTCAAAACCACCTCTGCTGCGGGTACGAGCGATGCCCGGGAAGCACTGCCCAATTTGGCCGCCGACCTCATCATCGTGGAACTCCTGCTGCCCAATTGTGGAGGGCTCGAACTGATGTAAACCATCTGCGCCAATAGACGGCATAAGGACACACCAGCCCTGCTTCACTCCCAAGGTTACCTTCATGATTTGGCTCAAAAAGCCATGCGCGCCGTGGCTAGCAAGACTATTTCCTGCTCCAAATGCACTGCCGACCAGTTCGTCTCCGCAGCCCGCGCTTTGTTGGGCGAACAAGAGGTGGCTGCTATTCCCGCCCCCGAAGACCTCAAGCACGCGCTCGTCAACGCTAGTGGCGAGCTTTCGCTGCTGAGCAGGCGAGGCTGAGCACTCTTATCAGCGAACTGAAATCGTCTCAGGCCAAGCTTGAGCAGCGCGTGTAGCAGCTGAGTGCCGATCTCGCCAAGCAAACTGGTTTACGTGAAAGTGCTGATCAGCAGGTGGCTGAACTCAGTGGTCGTCGCATTGAGCAGGCGGCAGCCCTCGTCGACCAGCAACAAGCGCAGGCGCGCTTGCAAGAGCAGCCGGGAGCAATCCGGATCGAACTGGAACAACAACGCCAGAATCTCGCCGCCGAGCAGGTTTGTCTGGTCACCAAGACCAAGGAAGCTGAGGCTTTGACCGTCGACTTTGCGGCGTTACTCAGCCAGTTCGATGGTAAGTCCGCGGAGTGCCAGAAGTTGACCCAAACCCTCGCGACACCCGGCTGAACGCGACGAGTTGACCAAGTAACTGTGGGCCTTGCGGGTCACGGGCGGCAAGCATGAGGCGATGATTCAGTTGCTGGAGGCGGACATCGCAACCATCAGGTTGAGATTAATCGCGTCAGGGGGCTGTTGCAGGATGAAACGACCCGTCGCCAGCAAGAAGAGTCCAAGGTGGCTGATCTGACTCGTCGCAACGTCGATCTGGATGTGGTGATAGTTGCCAAAACAGCTCAGCACGAGCTGGCGCTGCGCTGTGGGTCTGATTCGAAGGGTTGCATGCAGAAGCAGGAGCAGCAGCTAGGCACTAATTGATCGCGTCAGCGAAGTTGGAGGCGGAACGGAAGAAACTTTGTGCCACGTCGGATGACATGAACGTCATCCAGTCGGCGTTGTGCGAAAAGGTGCGGCACCTGGATGCGCGGCAAGACGTGGATGCCAAGCGGATCAATGATTTGGAATCGCAGTCGCGGGTGAAGGAGCAAGTCATCTGCGCCCGCAATCGCGAGCTGGCCGCATTGTCCACTGCGGTTCTGGAAGCCGAGCAATCTCCAAAGTTCGAGGTCAATCTCCCGCTCGCAGTACTCGCAGAGAAGGCTTGATCAAATGGTCCTCGAGTGCCGACGCTCGCCCACCGGGGCGAGCGTGTTGTCGAAGCACATGGCGATGTTACGGATGAACAGGCGGCCGGTATCGGTTACTTTGAGGCCGGTTGCGGTGCGCTTGACCAAGCCATCGGCTTCGTAAGGAGCAAGGCTGGCTAGTTCGTTCTTGAAGTGCTCCGCGAAATTGATCCCGAGCTTCTTGCCCATCGCAGCGTGATCCAACGACAGGTCGCACATGACGCGCATGATGGTCTCACGGCGGCGATTGTCCTCCTCGGTTACGAAGTAAGCGCGGTGCAGGGGGACGTGGCCTGAATCTACGGCTGTTTGCCACGGCGCGATTTCCTTTTCGTTTTGCCAGTAGGCATCGGGGATTTGCGAGATGCTCGACATGCCGAACGCGTAGATGTCCGAACCGGCGCGAGTGCTGTAACCCTGGAAGTTGCGTTGCAGCTCTTTGTTGCGCTGAGCCACGGTCAGTTCGTCGTTCGGCTTGGCGAAGTGATCCATGCCAATATAGACGTAGCGGTCATTTTCCGTGAGCCGCTCGATGATCGTCTTCAGGATTTGCAATTTTACCTCGGCGGTGGGGAGCACCTTGGCTTGCAGAATCTTTTGTGCAGGTTTGATCCACGGGACGTGTGCGTAACTGAACACGGCGAGCCGGTCGGGCTGCATGTTCAACACTGTGTCCAGCGTGCTGTTGAACGACTTGACGGTCTGGTGAGGCAGGCCGTAGATGAGGTCGAAGTTGACAGATTGAAAACCCAGTTCGCGCATCCAGTCGAGCGCTTGCTGGGTCATTGCCTCGGGTTGAATGCGGTGAATCGCCTCTTGGACCTGTGGATTAAAATCCTGCACGCCCATGGAGGCGCGGTTGAAGCCTATCTCGGCGAGTGCGACAACATGATCGCGAGTGAGGCGACGTGGATCCACTTCCACGCTGGCTTCAATGTCGGAAGCAAAGTCAAAATGCTGGTGAATGATTTCGCCAAGGCGCCGGATTTCATCGGGCCGGAGAAAGGTGGGTGAGCCGCCGCCAAAGTGGAGTTGCACTGCCTTGCGCTTTTTGTTGATCAGCGGTGCCATCGTGGCAACTTCGCGACCGAGCGATTCCACGTAACCCATGCCGCGCTCGTGGTTCAGAGTAATCACCGTGGTGCAGCCGCAGAACCAGCAGAGCGTTTCGCAGAAGGGGATGTGGAAGTAGAGCGAGAGGCCACGTTCGCTTTGGTTGTTGGCCTCGATACGCTGCCGCAGGTCATCCCACTTCACGCCGTCAGTGAACTTGGTGGCCGGAGGATACGACGTATAACGCGGGCCGGGCTGGTTGTACTTTTCAACCAGATCGAGATCAACTTTGAGCGTGCTCATCAGAAACTACTTTGGACACGAATTTCACGAATTTCCACGAACCGTATCTACCAAGGCTTGAATGCAATCCAGCTTCGAGTCCGGAGTGACACCGTGGCCGAGATTGAAAATGTGACCGGGGCGGCCTTTCATGCCCGCGAGGATGCGGTTGGTTTCGGCAGCCACGGCTTCTGGTGTGGTGCTGATCAGGAACGGATCGAGGTTTCCCTGAATTGCGACGTTCTTTGGCAAACATGCGGCGACGTCAGCGAGGCGCACTGTCCAGTCTACTCCGATGACATTGGCGCCCGTGGCGACGAGATCGTCCCAGTTGCCGTTCGTGCCTTTCGAGAAAACGATGACCGGTGTATGACCCTTGAGACCCGCGATGATCTGCTTGATCCAGCGTCCTGAGGCTTCCTGATAGCTGGTTGACGCAAGTGTGCCGCCCAGAGTGTCGAAGATCTGGATTGCGTCCACGCCCGTATCAATCTGCATCTGCAAATAACGTGTGCAGGCGGCGGTCAATTTTTCGCAAAGCCGGTTGTAGAGCTTCGGCTCCGAGTAAAACATGGCCTTTGCGCCGCGAAATTCCTTGGCGCTGCCGCCTTCAATCATGAAGTTGGCTAAAGTCCACGGTGAGCCGGCGAAGCCCAGCAAAGCGGTCTTGGTGCCCAACTGGCCGCGTATCAATTTCAACGCCCTAGCCACGTATTGCAGTCGATCCACCACGGCGTTTACATCGAGCTTCTCCACGTCCTCGGCCGTGCGCACGGCGAAGTCCATCCCGATACCGCCCTCCTCGCGGAACTTGTAACCTTGGCCCATACCTTCGCAGACTACGAGGATGTCGCTGAACAGAATGGCCGCGTCGAATCCAAAACGGCTGATGGGTTGAATCGTTACTTCTGCCGCCAACTCAGGATTTTGCACCAGCTGCAGGAAGGTGAATTTCTCCTTCAAGGCACGGTATTCGGGCAGGGCGCGACCGGCCTGGCGCATGAGCCACACGGGCGGGCGTGGAACGGGTTCACAGCGCACGGCGGCGAGGAAGAGGTTTCGGCTGTTCATGGACTCGGCGGAGCCGGACCGCGGTCGATCGTGCTGCGGACCCTGCGCGGAACTGCGCTCCAAAGATTCTGTGCTTGTCGGATACATCACGCTAAACGCCACCCGCGAGCCGGGAAACAGCTTGGGCTGCGCACGCAAACACGGCGTTTACGTGTCACCTAGCATACGGCTAGGAGCGGGCGCAACTATACGGTAATTGCCCGTCATTGCACATTCTTTGTGGAACGCAACGCAAGCGCGGTGTTATGCAACGATGCGCACATTGTCGGCGGAACCAAAGGGATTTGGTTCATGCAACCGACAGTCGGGATCGTCCATCCATTGGCCGTCCACGAGGAAACGGTAGTGATATTTTCCGGGCTGAAGCGGCACGCTGGCTTTCCACGTGCCGGTGCGGCTTTTCCTCATGGGGATGGGATGCTGCGCCCAATGCGTAAAATCACCCACGAGACAAACGGTCTGCGCGTCCGGCGCACTGAGAGCAAACTCCCGTTTTGGAATTACTGCTGATTCCTTCATAAACACCCCACACCAATGCGGTGTAGTCCTCCCGGCAAAGATTTCCAGCGGCAGTTGTTAACTATTCGTCGTCGGCGCCGTTTTGGGGTTTACGCTCCCAAGCGCGTCGCTGGCGTTCCGGCAAGCTGGTGTCCACCTTGGCGTAATATGTGTCTTCGCCCAGCAACTCGTTCGCTGCGCGTTGCAGCCCCGATGACGGAGTAACTGAGTAACGCTCGTTGGTGTCCACAAACACCACGCCACCAGTAGGCCGCATGAAACAGAAGAGCAGGGGACACTTGCCCGGATGCACGGCGACCAACTCGCGGATTTGCTCCATGTGTCTCGGCTGCAAGTGTGCCATTTGGAGCCGGAGATGCACCTGTTTTGTGTATCTCTTGGGTGCCTCCTCCAACGGCATGATCTCGGACGGGAAAATCTTCGGCTTGTCCTCGCTGTTGTTCACCTCGCCGATCACGAGCAATGCCTTGTTCTGTAAGAGTAACTCACGATGCTTGTCGTAGGTCTCATTCATGCAGAGGATTTGCACGGAGCCCTCGAGATCTTCTAGTGTGACCAGCGCATAAGGCTTGTTGGTTTTCTTCGAGAAACCACTTTGAATCGCCCCTATCATCCCACCGATGCGTGTCATGGATCGATTTTCCAAACCGGCCAGTGCGTTGGTGGTGTGCAGCGAATACTTTTCGAGAATGGGCGCGTAAGGCGACAGCGGATGGCCGGTGACGTAAAAGCCTAGCAGCTCCTTTTCCGCCGCCAGCAACTCGTGCTGTGGCCATTCTTCTAGCTTCACTGGTTGCAGCGCCGGTTTGGCGGAGGAACCTTCGAGCACGTCGAACATGGAAGCCTGCCCGCGTTGACGATCCGAAATGATTCCAGCGGCCCGCGTCAGGGCCATGTCAATGCTCGCAAACAGTGTCGCGCGGGTCTCCCCGAAGCAATCGCACGCACCGCACCTGATCAACGCTTCGAGTGCCTTGCGATTGACGGTCCGACCATCCACGCGCTCACACAACTCACCCAACGTCTTGAACGGCCCCTCTTCCTGTCGTGCCTTGATGATGGCTTCAACTGCGACTTCCCCGATGCCCTTCACAGCCACCAATCCGAATCGGATGGCTTTGCCTTCACTTTCCGCCGGTCCGAAATGCATCTGGCTCTCGTTCACCGAGGGGGGGAAGACTTCTATGCCCATCGTGCGGGCCTCGGCGATGTATTGACTGAGCTTGGCCGTATCGCTCATGTCGTTGGTCATCATTGCGCTGAGGAACTCGACCGGGTAGTTCGCCTTCAGATACGCCGTCTGATAGGCCACGATTGCGTAAGCAGCCGCGTGCGACTTATTGAAGCCATAGCCGGCAAACTTTTCCAGCAGGTCAAAGATCTGGTTCGCCTTGGCCTCGGAGATGTTGTTCTTCTCCTTGCAGCCCTTCACGAACATGCCGCGATGCTTCTGCATCTCCTCGACCTTCTTCTTGCCCATTGCGCGTCGCAGCAAATCCGCGCCGCCCAGCGTATAGCCGCCGAGAATCTGCGCCGCCTGCATCACCTGCTCCTGGTAAATCAGGATGCCGTAAGTTTCCTTGGAAATGCTTTCCAGCAACGGATGCTCATACTCAACCTTCACCTCGCCGTGGCGACGTTTGATGAATTCCGGAATGAGATCCATCGGGCCGGGACGATAAAGTGCCACGAGCGCCGTGATGTGCTCGACAGAGGTAATCTGGAACTTCTTGCAAAGATCGCGCATGCCGCCGGATTCCAGCTGGAATACGCCCAGCGTTTCCGCGCGATTAAGGAGATCGTAGGTCTTCTTGTCGTCCAGCGGCAAAGTGTCCAGATCAATGGTGATGCCATGACCCTCCCTCACCATCTCGCAGGTGTTCCGGAGGACCGTCAGCGTCTTCAGTCCAAGAAAGTCCATCTTCAATAGCCCGAGATCGCCAACGGGGTTCATCGCGTATTGCGTGACGATGGTTCCATCCTCGTCCTGCTTGAGCGGGAGCAGATTGATGAGGGGCTCCGGCCCGATGACCACGCCGGCGGCATGCACGCTGGAATTGCGGGTCAGGTCCTCCAATACAAGCGCGGTATCAATCAATTCACGCGTCACTTCTTCCGTCTCGTAAGCCGCCTTGAATTCGGGCGACTGCTTGAGCGCCTTCTCCAACGTCATCTTCAAATCGGCGGGAACCATTTTAGCCAGTCGGTCGCATTCGCCGTAGGTAAGGCCCATCACGCGGCCTACGTCGCGGATAACGGACTTTGCTCCCATGGTGCCGAACGTGATGATCTGCGCCACGGAATCGCGGCCATATTTTTCGCGGACGTATTCAATCACGTCCGCGCGGCGGTCGTCGGCGAAGTCGATGTCAATGTCAGGCGGGTTGACGCGTTCCGGATTCAGGAAGCGCTCGAACAGGAGGCCGTAGCGGATCGGATCCACGTTGGCGATGTCGAGTAGGTAGGTCACGAGCGAACCTGCTGCGGAACCCCGTGCCACGCAGGAGATGCCTTTTTGCCGACCGTGCCGAATGAAGTCGGCGACGATAAGGAAGTAGCTGATGAACCCGGTCTTCTCGATGACACCCATTTCGACGTCCAGGCGGTCGAGAATCGTTTTTATGGCTGATGAGACTGCTGCATCCTGCACATCGTGGCAGACGGCTTGAGGTGACTTTGCCCCTTCCGTCGGCCCCGCGGCGGTCAAAATGGGGAGCCGCTTCGCATCCTTGATATTCTCTACGACAAATTGTTTTCCCTCAACGCGGGTCTGAAGTGTGTAACGTCGCTCTAAGCCGTCGGCTACGAGTTCGCGGAGATAACCTTCACGCGTCTTGCCCGTGGGCGGTTCAAACACCGGGTAGTGTAACTCGCCGAACTTGATTTCCAAGTTGCACATGTCGGCGACTTCCAGGGTGTTCTTGACCGCCTCGGGCACCTCGGCAAAACGCGCCTTCATCTCCTCGGCGGAACGCAGGTAAAACTGCTCCTGCGCGTAACGCATCCGCTTGGCATCGCTCAGTTGCGATTGCGTGCCGATGCAGATCAAGCAGTCGTGGGCCTTCCAATGTTCCTTGGAGACGTAGTGAACATCGTTTGTGGCCACGAGCTTGAGGCCGAATTCCTTCGCCCACGGGATAAGATGCTTGTTCACCTTGGCCTGCTCGGGGATGCCGTGGTTCTGTAGTTCAAGGCAGAAGTTTTCCGCGCCCAGTGTTTGCTTGAACCAGTCGATTGTATCGCGCGCCTTGTCGAGCTGATCTTTCATGATCAGGTCAGGAATCTCGCTCGCGAGACAGCCTGAGAGGGCGATCAAACCCTTGCCGCATTGGGTCAGCAGCGCTTTGTCAATGCGCGGCTTGTAATAGTAACCCTCGGTATGGGCCAACGTCGCAAGGCGGATGAGATTCTTGTAGCCCGCTTCGTCTTTCGCGAGCAGTCCAAGGTGGTGGTAAACATCGCGCCCACCACTGGCAGACTTCTTGTCCAGACGGCTTCCGGGGGCCACATACATTTCACAGCCGATGATGGGTTTGATGCCCTTGTCCATCGCGGCCCGATAGAAATCGATTGCCCCGTAAAGGACGCCGTGGTCGGTGCAGGCGAGCGAGGAAAACTTCAGGTCATGGGCACGCTCCATGAGCCGGTCCAGCCGGCAGGCACCGTCCAGCAACGAATACTCGGTGTGGACGTGAAGATGAACAAAGTCCGCGTGCGACATGTGGCTGGCAACTTACCTGCCGCAAGGCACGCGGGGCAAGACGGGGTTGCTAACATACAAAGAAGAACCCGGCAAGCAGCGCACTTGCCGGGTTCCTGCGAGAAGGCAGGTGCCGCTTACTTCGCGAAGAAGCTCCTGGTGACTTCGGCCACGCGATTGATCTGGGCGTCGGTCATTTCCGGGTAAATTGGAAGGCTGAGGCATTGCTCGGAAGATTTCTCGGAGACGGGCAAGTCGCCCTTCTTGTAGCCACGACTGGCGTAGCACTTTTGGAGGTGCAACGGCAGCGGGTAGTGCAGCGCGCAGCCAACCTTGTTGTCTTCGAGATATTTCTTCAGCTCCTCGCGTTTGGGATGGCGGACCACGTACAGATGGTAGGCACTCTCCGCCCAGCTCGCTTCGCGCGGCAATTGCAGCGGCGTGTCGGCTAGCAATTCATGGTAGTGACGGCCCACGCGTTGACGGGCGGCGGTCCAAGCTTCAATGTGTTTGACCTTCACGCCAAGCACGGCGCCTTGAATGCCTTCCATGCGGTAATTGTAGCCGACTTCGTCGTGATAGTAGCGGACGGTGGAGCCGTGTTCGCGCAATGCCCGGGCGCGGGCTGCCATGGCATCGTCATTGAGCAACAACGCTCCACCTTCACCGGCAGCACCTAGATTCTTGCCGGGATAGAAGCTGTAGCAGGACATGATGCCTTGTGCGCCGACGGAGCGGCCCTTGTATTTGGCGCAGTGCGCCTGAGCGCTGTCCTCTACCAGCGGCAGGTTGTGCTTCTTGGCGATTTCCATCAGCGGGTCCAGGTCGGCGGGATGACCATAGAGATGAACCGGCATGATGGCCTTGGTGCGCGGGGTGATGGCCTTTTCCACCAACTTGGGATCGAGATTCATCGTGGCGTCGTCCACATCCACGTAGACGGGAGTCGCACCGACGTAGCTGATGGCCCAACTGGTTGCCACGAATGTGTAGGGCGTGGTGATGACCTCATCACCCGGCCCAATGTTCAGCAGCAGCATGGCAATGTGTAGGGCGGAAGTGCCGCTGTTCATCGCGATGCAATGCTTAGTGCCGATGAGTTTGGCAAAATCCTTCTCGAATTGCACTACGTCCGGCCCAAGGCAGAACGAGCAGTTGTCGAGCGTGCGCGCGATGGCCGCGTCGAGTTCGGCCCGAATCGGGCGCATTTGAGCTTTGAGATCGAGATACGGAACTGGTTCCATTGAATTCCTTTTGTAATCAACAGGCAGGCGGAGGCTATCACGCGCCACACCGGGAACAACTCCAGACTGGTCCGGAATGTGATGCCGGGAACCCCCCGGGTCTCACTCCTTCCTAGGTTTTGGGGACAAGTTCGATTTGTGAGTGAGGTCTGCCTTGGCTCCCCATGAGGGCTTCGGCGCAATTAACGCATAGCGCGAGTGAGCGAGGCCGTTGAACATTTGCGCGAAGAAGAATTTCAATCCATCGGAGAGATGGACGGCTTTAAACTCCACTTTGAGTCCGGCAGCTTCAAAGAACCGTTGGTATTGTTCCAGGGTGTAAAGCCGTCGCCCCGTGCGTTCCTGTTCTTCCGCCGCTCCCTTGGATTCCAGCCGAAACTTGGATTCGATTGGCTCGCGCACCGCCACAAAGCAACCGCCGGGCTTGAGCACTCGCTTCGCTTCCCGTAGTGCCTCGACAATGTTCACCGTTCGGTTCAGCACCGCAGCGCAGACCACGAAATCGAAGTGATTGTCGGGAAAATCCAGCCGATGTGGGTCGGCCAACATCCGGGTGATCTTGCTTTCAATTGCTCCCCGGCTGGCAAATACGCGCAACGCTTCGTCCTTCAGGTGGCGCCCCGCGGGATCGGTGGCCACCACTTCTACTACGCGTGGTAGCTTGGACAATTCCGCACTTAACCAGGCCGCGCCCGCCCGGATTTCGAGGATGCGCCCCCGGAATTCGAAGCCAAACCGCTTGGTCAGATAGGGGGCAACCATCGCGGCGCGCTCCTGTAAGTCGTCCTTGACGCGCGTTTCGCGCTCGCGAGCGGCCACGCGGCGGGCGTTGCTGGCGGCGGCCTGTTCGGTTTCGGCGCGATGCCGGGTCGGAGGTCGTTCGATGTATTTGGATCGGGGCTGGTTCAAAGTGCCGCAGCGTATCACAGCTCCGTCAAAAAAACAAAGTGTGGATTGGTAAAAAGCGCATTTGGCCGACGGGAAAACCATTGTCATCGCGGTTGTGGTGTTTATTTTGGACGCACGGATGACCAAGACCTTCGCACAACTCGGCTTTCCCGGACGGCTCATTGCCGTCGAAGGCCTGGACGGCTCGGGCAAGTCCACGCAGATTTACCTGCTCAAACGCTGGCTCGAACTGCAGGGCCTCAAGGTTTTCTTCAGCGAGTGGAACTCGTCCCAGCTCGTCAAGAGCGCAACCAGCAAGGGCAAAAAGCAGGCGTTGCTCACCCCCACCACGTTCAGCCTGATTCACGCCACTGACTTTGCCGACCGCTACGAGCGGCAACTGGTGCCACTCGTGCGGGCGGGTTATGTCGTGTTGTGCGACCGCTACGTGTTCACCGCCTTTGCGCGCGACACCGTGCGTGGATGTCCGCCCGAATGGGTGCGCAAGCTTTACGGCTTCGCCGCGCATCCGGACCTCACATTCTTTTTCAAGGCGCATTTGGAGATTTCCTTGCAGCGCATCCTCGTGGGGCGGCCTGAGCTGAAATTCTTCGAGGCGGGCATGGATTTGAAGTTGTCCACCGATCCCGAGGAGAGCTTCCGTATTTTTCAGGGGCGGCTGCTGGAGCAATACCTCGCGATGAGCACGGAGTTCAACTTTCATATGGTGGACGCCAACCAATCCATCGAGGTGCAGCAATCGCTCGTGCGCGAAGTGGTCGCGTCCCGTATTCATTTGGGCAGTTATGTGGACACCGGATTGACCACTCAACTATGAAGAGAACTACCGTCAAGGCCCGGCGTAAACCGGCAACGAAAGTTTTGGAGCCCAAGCGCGCCAAGCACAGTTTCTACGGGCATGGCCTGCCGGGCGTCGACCCGGATTCGTTGTTGGGGAAACTCATCGTGGTGGAGGGCGCGGATGGCTCGGGCCGTTCATCGCAGATAGCGCGGCTGGTGCAATGTCTAGAAGGCCGCGGCCACGCCACGATTCAAGTTGGCTTGAAGCGGTCTACCTTGGTACGCGAGGAGTTGGAGCGGGCGCAGGAAGGAAACATTCTCAGCCACACCACGATGAGCTTGTTCTACGCCACTGATTTTGCGGATCAGTTGGAGAACGTGATTGTGCCCGCCCTGCGTGCCGGGTTTATGGTGCTGGCTGATCGTTACATTTACACTCTGATGGCCCGCGACTTGGTGCGGGGCGCGGATGAACGCTGGTTGAAGAACCTTTACGGCATGGCACTGGTTCCCGATGCGGTCTTCTACTTGAAGGTTTCCCCCGAATTGCTGGTGCAGCGCAACTTTGCCAAGAACCATGCGCTGGATTACTGGGAGAGCGGCATGGACTTGGGATTGTCACGTGACATGTTCGACAGCTTCCTGAAATATCAGGAAATGATGATCGCCCAATTCGAGCGCCTGCGCCGCGTTTACGATTTCGACATCGTGGACGGCAGCCGTTCGATGGAGGAGATCAACGCAGATTTGCAGCGGAATATAGAAGCGGTGTTGCTGGGAGAGTAGCAGCCGGGCAGGCTGTGGGGTTTGCGAATCAACTTTCGCAGGAGTAGTTGCAATCTTTAGTTCCGGTTCATTCAGCAGAGAGTCCAATGCCTGAGACCTCCAATAAATCAGAGTTCATAGTCGGTGTGGACCTTGGCGGCACCAAGATTCTGGCTGGCGTGTTTGCTCCCTCGCTGAAATTGCTGGGCAAGGTAAAGCTCAGCACGAAAGTCGAGCGCGGTGTGGATGCCGTGCTCGACCGGGTCGCCCGGAGCGTGCGGGAGGCCGTGGACGAGTGCGATCTCGACATGAACCAATGCCGCGGCATAGGCATCGGTGCACCCGGTGCAGTGGACTTCGAAGCGGGCCGGGTCATTTTTGCGCCCAACCTTGAATGGCGTGATGTTCTGATGAAGAAGGAGTTGGAGAAGCGCCTCGACGCGCCTGTCTTTCTGGAGAATGACTGCAATGTTTGCACGCTTGGCGTTCACGAGCACGAATTTGGCGGCAAGCCCCGGCACATGATCGGCATCTTTGTCGGCACCGGAATCGGGGGAGGCATCATCCTCGACGGAAAGCTGTTTTCCGGGGCCAACCATACTGCGGGTGAGATCGGTCACATGGTCATGCAACTGGACGGAGACAAGTGCCGTTGCGGCAACAAAGGTTGCCTCGAAGCGCTTGCCAGCCGCACGGCCATCTTCAATCGCATTCAAGCGGCGGTGAAGGATGGTCAGAAAACCCTGCTTTCGCAGATTCTTGGGGACAAGTTCGACAATATGAAGAGCGGAGATTTGCGCAAGGCCATCCGCCGCGGTGACAAGTTTGTCGAAAAAGTGGTCGAGCAGGCGGCGGAATACATCGGCATCGGCGTGGGCAATCTGGTGAACCTGTTCAATCCGGAGATTGTTGTGCTGGGCGGCGGTGTGATTGATGCGCTGGAGGACGAGATGCTGAAGATCATCATCAAGACGGCCAGAGAGTATGCCATGCCCGGCGCGACGGAGGGGCTGGAAATCATTACCACTCATTTGGGCAACGATGCGGGCATCACAGGTGCAGCGGTGTTGGTCAAGCAACAGCTAAAGCAGTCCTGATCGCTCATGCCACGACGCTCTGTCATAGACATCGGAACCAACTCGGTAAAGCTCCTCATCGCCGACGTTGAGGGACATCGGGTGGAGCCCCTTCACGAGGCAGCCGAGCAAACGCGGCTGGGACGTGGCTTTTACGAGACGCACAGATTGCAACCCGAAGCCGTGACCGCCACTGCGCAGGCTGTGGCGAAATTCGTCGCCTCTGCCGGCAAGCTTGGTGCCAGTGTGCCTCGTGTCTTCGCCACCAGTGCGGCACGCGACGCAAAGAATCCGGAATTGCTGCGTGCAGTTATTGAGTCAGCGTGTGGTTTGGCGGTGGAAATCATTTCAGGCGAACAGGAGGCAGAATGGGCGTTTCGGGGAGTGGCTTCTGATGCAAGGTTGGGCTCACAACCATTGCTGCTTTTGGATGTGGGTGGCGGCAGCACGGAATTCATCCTCGGTCAGGGAGAGCAAAAACATTTCCGCCAAAGCTTTCCGCTGGGCAGCGTGCGGCTGCTGGAGGCGTTGCCCCATTCTGATCCGCCCACAGTGCAGGAGTTGGCCGATTGCCGCCGTTGGCTGGAAACGTTCCTGAATACCCAGGTGAAGCCGCAATTGGATCTAGCCCTGGCGCGCGAGCGTTGCGCTGGAAAGCTGGTGCTTGTGGGCACGGGGGGGGCTGCCAGCCTGCTGGCCGCCATGGAGCAGGGTTTGGGCGAATTTGATCGCGCAAAAGTGGACGGAGCGGTGCTCAGCGCAGATTGCGTTCAGCATTGGGTAAACCGGCTTTGGAGTCTGCCATTGGTGGCACGGCGCAAGATTCCCGGTCTGCCACCCGAGCGCGCGGACGTCATGCTGGCGGGCGCGGCGATCTATGAGGCTGTGCTTGGCTCGTTCGGCTTCGCCGAGCTTCGGGTCACGGCACGTGGCCTGCGCTATGCGGCGTTGATGGAGTAATGACGTTGGCCTGCCTTCAGGCCACCATTCGCATCCGGGCTGTGCCCAGCCCCCCCCAAGGTTCGACACCAGCCTGGCTTTGTCTTCGTTTTCTCACGCCGCTCAGAAAAGAACAGTCGATACGGTGCACTCAAGCGCTTGGCTGTTTCAAAACATCATACTGGCGGCGATTTTCAACGGTCGGGTCGGCTTCTGCTCTGCTGGTATGTGGCGTCCTTGAGGAGTGGTTGTGGGCGTGCTTGAAAAGGCATGCTCCAAATCCCTCCCCCTGACATTTAGAAACTACGATGTCGGCGGGTAATTTGATGAACTCGTCTCTGACGGCGGTGCGCCGCGACCTGCGGCGCGACTGCTCGTCAGAGACCTTTGTTCACTGCCCGAGGGTGAATTGCAGTTGCGCCAGCAAGCTGCCGAACGTGCCCTGATGGAAGCCGGCATCACGTTCAACGTCTATTCCGACAATCGGGGAGTGGAAAAGAAGCTGCCGTTCGATCGGGTGCTGCGAATTGTTTCCGGTTTGGAGTGGGGGATTCATGAAGCTTTTTTGCCCTCCGCACCCCGGATGGGGCAACGCATAACGGCAAGAAGTTTGAATAAGTTCACTCATTTTTTCTCCGGCAGGAATTGCCCTACAGCGCACACCCGGTATTCTCGGCACGTGCAAAACCAAATGCCGCTGACCGAAACAACTGAAGCGAGCCTCAAGGCTCATGCACAGATCAAACTCGCTCTGTTGGGATTCAATCCCCCCGCCGAGTTTGGTGATGCCACATGGATGGAACTGGCTAAGCCGCTTGTCGCCCGCCAGCGGCAGACCGCGCGGCTCTTGCCGAATTATCTCAGTCCGGTGGATCAGCGCATCCAGACCTTCTTGTTCGATTATTTTCAGGAAATCGAGTCGCCTCGGCTGCCAAGCTGGACCCTAGCGTTGGATCGCAAGGGCTTGGCGAGGTTGCTCTCGCTACCTTCTGACGGAGATGACTTTTCCTCATCCCTGTTGAAGTCTTATCGCTTGCGCCAGGGCGTGCTGCACAACCCGACGGCTGACCGTCGCACCACGCAGGGAGTGTTTCATGTTGCCGAAGGTGGCCTGCCGATTCCTGACGACAAAAAATCAGTTCCACAGGAAGTGTTCGCCCGCCTGCTGGCCGCCGCCGTGCAGCCGCCGAAGGAGTTTTCGCTCCTGCCCTACACGGCCAATCAGGAGAATCCTGCGCATTGCTGGGTGTCACTTCTGTTGCGGCCTTTGGTTTGTCCCGCTGTGCGGGGTGTCACCGGCGAGAAGCGCATGGAGATCCGCTTCTTTGCGCCCGCCAGCTTGGTCAGCAATTTGGACTTTGTGGAAACCATCTTTGGGAACGGTGGCGATCCGTTTCTGCCCGAGAACGATTCTGCTCTCGATGTGGACGGCTGGACTGGTCACACGGGTTGCGTGATCCTCGCGCCGCACCTGAGCAAACTTCTGAAAAAAGATCTTGGTTTGCCGCACTGGGACAAAGCCACCGATCGCCAACGCCGCGACGGCATGTGCTGGCAGAAGGACGATGAGCGTTACAATGAAGGATCTGCGTTCAAGATCACCGCGCGCGATCAGTCAGGCGTGGTCGTCACATTGATCGCAGACAACTACTACGGCTACTGCAAGAAGGAGGTTAAGACGCAAATCGGCTTCGCCGCGAACCTCTACGGCATGGTTGAGGAAGAACATGCCGGCGGTGCGCTGGTTTATCCGAGCTTTGACTTGGGTGAAAACTATGACGGCCGTCTGCACGTCCGCGCGCGCGGGCACACGCTCGACGAAGCGGTGTCGCTCTATTCTCACTGGTTCGATGTAAAAGATGAGGGTTACGCCGTGGACCGGCGCTACCCCGAGATCATCCTTGTCAGTGAGAATGCCATTTTTGATCTGCATACGCAGCGCGTGCGCTGGGAACAGGATGGCACCGAACGCTTCATCAAATTATTGCCGGATAAAATCTATGTGCGTCCGTCAGGCTATCGCGTGATTCTCGAAAAGCCCCCCGGCAAACGGGCTTGGCGGTTGGTGGGCACGCGTCCCGAGCCGACGTTTTGCCACAAGCCCTGCACGGTTTCGGGCGGAGGCAAGTCCGAGATTTCCAAATCCATCAACGATGCCATCATACATGGGCCCGTGTTCGTGGCGGATTTTAGGGCCGACTTCGATCGCGTGGAGGAGTTGTTGAAACGCGATTACTCGCAGCGCTTTGCCGATTCTTCGCGTAACGGCAAGGATCAACGCGCGATTTTGAGCGCCGAGCGTTCGCTCGGTTCAGTGATCAAGCTGCTCACACCCTCCCAGTCTGATTACACGCCGGAATACAACGCTTGGCTGGATTCCATCCCGCAACACGTCAAGGAACTGGTCTTCGTCGTGAAACGCTTTTACGAAAAGTCCTGGGGTAACGACTGGCGCTCGCGGTTCAGCGTGGACATCCGCGATGGTAATTCAGGCAATGAACTGAAGCTCGACGGACGCACGCTCGTCTCGAATTTTCTCCGTGTCGGGTTCGGGGGCAAGGATCGTGCTTGGCGTGTCTTCGGTCTTCGCAAAGACTTCCATCCGTCGTTCAAGATCCAGACGGAGGATGACATCACGGCTTCCGTGGTTGTGCCGTCCGCTCAACTCAAGCACCTCAACCCCGTTGATCCGCATCCGTCCGTCAAGTTTGCGCTGAACGCCGAGGCGCGCTTGTTCCAGCGTCCCGACGACGCCATCCATCGGGGTTATGACAAGCAGGCGGAAAAAGACCTCGCCTCTCCCGACAACTTCATTTCGAACTTCGAGCCGTTGACCTGGAATGACGCACAGGAGCTGGTGGAAGATTCCATTGGCTTCTCCCAGTTCACCGAGCCGATGCAGAAGTTGATTCGCAGCGCCACGGACGGCGGGCGTCCCGGCTACTTTGTATCGTCCGCGCATCCGCGTATCGTGGATGGCAGGCCGACGAAGAACCCTCGCTATTTGCAACCACGGCCCGACCTGCAGATGCCGCGCGAAGTCTATCTTGCCGAATTGTGCACACGCCTTGCCCGCCGGATTCCCGCGCAAGAACCCCTGCATACCCCGGTGAATGCCGTTGTGCCCGGACGCCGCAACAATCCGCCCGAACCGGGGGTGCGAACGCTGGCGGTTTTCAATCCCTTGCACT
The DNA here is from genome assembly GCA_017853715.1 of Pedosphaera sp. Classification (GTDB taxonomy): domain Bacteria; phylum Verrucomicrobiota; class Verrucomicrobiia; order Limisphaerales; family DSYF01; genus DSYF01. The sequence continues at coordinate 60 of JAFMIZ010000029.1, read as the reverse complement.
ATCTCGAATTGCCCGAGGCGTTCATGGAGTTCATCTCCAGCATGACCGGCAAGTCGCCGT
>JAFMIZ010000028.1 GCA_017853715.1 Pedosphaera sp. | reverse complement strand
GCTTGGAGGAAGTATTCATGGGCGCGTTTCTCACTACGCTCAACGATTCGTCCCGTGCGATGGAGCAGGCCCAGGTTGAATTGTGCCTCTGGACTGCCGTGCTTCGCTGCGTGTCGCAATCGCTCCAGTCCCTTTTGCTCGTCGGGCGCTGTGCCCTTGCCCTCGATCAGAATCACTCCTAGGTAGGCGGCAGCGCTTGCGTTGCCTTTGGTGGCTAACTGTTGCAACCACGCCAACGCCTCAGTCGTGTTCGTCGGCGTGCCTTTGATTGTGGGTGTCAAAAATGCCTGCGCGCGCGCCGGAGTTGTGCCGCGAAGCTTGGCGGCCTTTTCCAACAGCGTGGTCGCTTGTGACGGGGGCGTGTCCTTGACCTGTCCAGCACTGATCATCGCTGCCCAGTTTTCCATCGCGTCAGGATTCTCTTTGTCGGAGGCCTTGTGAAACCATCGGCCCGCCTCGGCCAAATCCCGGTTGATGCCGACACCGTCCCGATGCATTTCGCCCAGTTGATTCATGGCGGCAGAGATCGCCTGTTTGCCGGGGGGCGAATCGAGGAAGCGCAACCAGGAGGGGATTTCGTTGAACGTTCCAGCCGAAGTGGCGGCGACGAGCGCCAGTGCGATGATGCCCATGGTCTTTTGGGCGTCGTTGGTGCCGTGGCTGAAACCCATGTAGGCAGCGCTGAATAATTGGGCTTTGCCGAAGACCTTGTTCACCCGCATCGGCTTCCAGTTCCGCAGCAGAAAGTAAAGTAGGCCCATCACCAAGAAACCGACGACCAATCCGCACACTGGCGAGGTGACCATCGGGACGACCACTTTCCATAACACGCCTTTGCCCTCCCACCAGTGGTCTTTGCCGGGGATGGACCAGATGATGACGCCCCATTTGCCATGGGCCGCGGCAAGGGCTGCCCCACAGAGGCCGCCCACCAGTGCGTGTGAGGAACTGGACGGCAAACCGAACCACCAGGTGACTAGGTTCCAAATGATGCCGCCAAGCAGTGCGCAAACGAGAATCTGTGAAGTGACGATGGAAGTGTCCACCAAGCCGGAGGCGATGGTCTTGGCGACCGCCGTGCCCCACAGCGCGCCCAGCAAATTGGTGAACGCAGCCAGCACCACCGCCTGGCGCGGTGTGAGCACCTTGGTGGCGACCACGGTGGCGATGGAGTTGGCGGTGTCGTGAAAACCGTTGATGTATTCAAACACCAACGCCACCAGAATGACGATGAGGATGAGGGTCATCGCGGGCCGCGTCAGGAGTTTTTCAGGACAATATGCATCACCACGCTGCCCGCGTTGCGGCAACGGTCAATGACCTTCTCCATTAACTCATAGAGGTCGCGGATAACGATGGCGCGGAGCGCGTCATACCTGCCACTGTAGAGATCCTTCAACAGTTCGAGCATCAACTTGTCCGCCTCACCCTCGATATGTTGCAGCTTGTCGTTCATGGCCTTGACCTTTTCCAAGTCGGCCATTTCGCGCAGTTGCTTCACCATCTGCAGGACCACTTCCGTGGCGCGTTCCATCATTTCGCCCTGCTTGGTGAAATCCACCCCGTTCAAATGCTCGGCGGCCAGCAGCCAGCGCTCGGCGAATTTCTCCGTCGTTTTTGGGATCTTCCGTAACGCCAGCGATAATTCCTCGATGTCCTCGCGGTCGAGACCGGTGACGAACGTGTTGACGAGTTCCTCACTGATCTGTTCCGCAATGCGTTTCTCCTTCCGGCGGGCAAGGACGAGGTCGTCCATTTTTGCCTTCTGCTCAGGGGCCTTGATCAGTTGGATGAGGTGGGTCGCGCTTTCGTGCGCTTCACTGGCCGCGGCTTCCAGAAGGGATTGAAATCGGTCACCTTTGCCGAAGAGTGCTTGCAGGGAGAACATAGCGTGCGTAGTTGCCATATTTTTGGCGAAACGCGAGGAAATATTCTGGCCCAGTGGTTAACCGCTGATCGCGTCTATCTTCGCTAGCGGGTGTAGATCAGCGTGGGTCAGCGGATCAACCTGGTGGGCGTCTCATCGTCCATCCACATCAAACCCGAGCTCACGCAAGTGTTGCAGCGTGTAAACCGGCGTGTGGCGGCTGATGCCGGTTGCCCTGGCGGCTTCGGTGCGGGTTTCCGCGTTGGATCGGATGCGTCGGAAGGTGCCATCCTGCGTCACGCGCGGCAGCTTGGCTTCGAGCTGCGGTGACATCTAGCCGATTTCATCTGGGAAGATGGTGTCGCCGTTGGCTCGCCCGAATCGGCCAAGCGCTGCCAAATCCTTTTCGCCCCTGGCGACGAGGGTGGTGGCGAAACCCTGGCTCTTGAGAAACGAATCTAGCAGGCTGCGTTGTCACGCATCGTCATCCACGATCAGGATGCGCTGGCGCTTGGTATGATTTGTATTGCCGGAGGCCAAGCGGATCTTTGGCTGCGAAACAATCGAAAGACACGAAAAGTATCGTCGCCGCACTTCGTGAGGATGGGGTAACAGGTTGGGGGGTGCGTGCTCTAGAAACACAGTTTTGCCGCCGCGATATCCGCGGCGATCTGTACTTTGAGGGCGTCCAAGGAGCGGAATTTCAGTTCATCGCGTAGCTTGGTGCGGAATTCCACTTCCAGTTCCGCGCCATACAAGTCGCCTGCAAAATCCAGCACGTGGACCTCAAAGCGCCGCTCGCTCTGGCCGGTTTCAATCGTCGGACGGACACCGATGTTCAGAACCGCATGGTGCGTGCTCCCATTAACGGTCAACCGCGCTGCATAAACTCCGTTGGCCGGAAGCGCGAGGCCCGTCACATCCAGATTTGCCGTGGGGAAACCGAGTTTGCGCCCCAGCTGGTCGCCCATCACGACGGTTCCGGAGATGGAATAAGCACGTCCAAGCATCTGGCTGGCGGCATCGAAGGCGGCGGATTGGATGGCGGACCGGATGCGCGTGCTGCTGACCACTGCGCCATCAAGTGCGAGGGCGGCCATGCCGTGAACTTGGAAATGCAATTCACTGCCAAGTTGGCGAAGCAGGGGGACATTCCCGCTGCGTTTGTGGCCAAAAACAAAATCAGCTCCCACGCAGATGCTTTGAATGCGTCCAAAATCGTGGGACAGGTCGCGGATGAACGTCTCGCCGGATTGTTCACTGAAGGCGCGGGTGAACTCGATGAGCAACAACGCGTCGGCTCCCAGCGATTCAATGGCGCGTATCCTCTGGGGCAGGGGATAAATCAGTGGCGGTTCTTGGTTCGGTGCAACGATTGCATTGGGGTGGCGGTCGAAGGTGACCGCTAGTGCAAGGCTGTCGTGCTGTCGCGCGTCGGCCAGTGTTTGCCGTATGATCTGCTGATGGCCGAGGTGTACGCCGTCGAAGACGCCAATCGCGAGGCAGACTTTTTTGCCCGCGGTTTTGAGATCGGCGGCTTGGCGGATGAGTTGCATGTGGCAAACGATTTAAGAGCAAGAATCGGCCGCCGGATTCGTGGTCATGATCTTACTCATACTCCCGGTTTCACTCTGACCTCAAGCTCCCGCCAGTTTCAGAAACGGAATGACCCGCTTCTCCAACTGCGACTGGCTCATGTCCAGAATGGTCTGCAAGGTCAGGGCGTCGGCGACGTCGAACTTGCCGGACACACTCCGGCGCAGGGTGGCCAGGTGGGCCCCGCAGCCCAGATTCTTTCCCAGGTCGTGCGCAACGGAACGGACATACGTTCCCTTGGTGCAGGCGAGGCGGAACCTGCCGAGGTGCTCCTGGTATTCGGTGAAACGAAAGTTGTAGATGTGAACCAGGCGGGCTTCGCGTTCGACTTCCACCCCCTTGCGCGCGAGCTTGTAGAGCGGCACGCCGTCCTTCTTGATCGCCGAGACCATCGGTGGCGTTTGCATGATGTCACCGATGAAGGGGGCGCAGGCTTCGTTCAATTGCTCCAGCGTCAGCGGCGGAACGGGCTTCGTCTCGGTGATCTGGCCTTCGCAATCATAGCTGTCCGTCGCCTCGCCAAACTTGATGGTGCCCTCATAAACTTTGTCATCCGACATCAGCCGCTCGGAAAGCTTGGTGCCACGGCCTAGGACGATGATCAAGAGCCCGGTTGCGTTGGGATCGAGTGTGCCACAGTGCCCGACTTTCTTGATGCCGAACTTGCGGCGGATTTTGTCCACCACATCATGGGACGTGGGACCGGCGGGTTTATCGATGAGAAGTGCGCCGTCGAGGGCGGTGAACTCGTGCATGACATTACTTGGCTCGGTCGATTGCGCGACGAACAGCCGCGATGACGCGACGCTGCGCGGAGAGGGGGGTCCCCTTGATGCGGGCGCCGGCAGCCGCAGGATGACCGCCACCGCCGAATTGACCGGCGATTTCGTTGACGTTCACCTTGTCGGTTTTGGAGCGCAGGCTGATGCGAGTGACGTCGGGTTCCAGTTCCTCAAATGTCACGGCCACGATTACCGGTTCAACGGCGCGGATGTGGTCGATCAAACCCTCTGAGTCTGCGGTGTCAGCGCCCGTGCGCGTGAAGTCGCGTTTCTTCAGCCAGAAATAGCCGATGCGGTCGCCGTGGGTCAGGTGGAACTTGGAATAAACGTGCTTGAGCAGCTTGGCGCGGGACAGCGGATAGGATTGATACACCTCGTCGCAGATGTGCGCCAGGTTGGCGCCGCGCGAGACGAGTTCTGCCGCCGCGTGAAAGGTTGCGGGCCGCGTTGTGGAATATTGGAACGAGCCGGTGTCCGTCGAGATGGCGGCGAACAGCAGGTCCGCAATCGGCTTGGTGATGGGCCAGTTCGCAACTTTCAGCAGGCGGAATATCAATTCGCCGCAGGAGGGTTCTCTTTGCGAAACCCAGTTGATGTCGGCGTAACGGGTGTTGCTTTGGTGATGGTCGATGTTGATGAACAGCTTCCGCTTCTGGATGTGTTCACCGACAGCGCCGAGCCGTTCAAAGCTGGCCGCATCAGTGGCGATCACGCAGTCAAACTTCAAGCCCGGCTTCGGTGGTTGAATCTTCTTGTCCGGATCCAGGAAGCGATATTTCTGTGGGATGGTGTCCTGGTTCCAGCACCATACTTTCTTCCCTTCGTTCTCCAGCGCGAGGGTTAGGCCAAGCTGCGAGCCGACGCAATCCCCATCGGGCCGCATATGGCCAACGATGCAGAAAGTTTGGTGCCCGCCGATGGCTTCCACGATGCGGTCAATGATCTTGGGATGCGCCTTCATTTCTGGCCGGTTGCCTTGGTCTCCTCGCGCTCGATCTCGTCAATGATCTGGAGCACGCGGTTGGCCTTCTCGATGGTGTCGTCCACCAGGAAAGTGAGCGTGGGGGTGTATTTCAACACCACAGTGCGGCCGATTTCCGACTGGATCAGGACGCGCTTCTCTTGGATGCGGCGGAGCGCGACCTTTTGCTGTTCGGGCTTGCCTAGGACGCTGATGAACACCTTGGCGGAACGCAGGTCGCCCGAGGTTTCCACTGCGTTGACCGACACCAGGCCCGTGTCGGCGATGTTGAAGTGACGACGGATGATGTCCCCGATCTCGTGTTTCAGGAGTTCGTTGACTCGTTCTAATCTGCGCGATGACATGATGTGGTGGCACGGGCAGCTCGCCCGTGAATTTCGCTCGCCCGGGCCGCGGCCCATGCCGCGGTCAAAGTTTCGCGGCTATCTTCTCGACGGCGTAGCACTCGATGACGTCGCCCTCTTGGAACTCCCCAAAGCCATCGATGCGGATGCCGCATTCCATGCCGGCTCGAACTTCGTTCACCTCGTCCTGAAAACGGCGCAACGACTGGGTGACGCCCTCGTAAATGAGATCCTTGCGGCGGCGCACGCGCACCTTGCCGCGCGCTATGCGGCCGTTGGTGACCATGCAGCCCGCGACGGGTACCCCCTTGGACAGTTCGAACACTTTGCGGATTTCGGCGGTGCCGGTGACCGTTTCCTTGAGGATCGGCTCAAGCAAGCCCGCCATCGCCGCTTTCACTTCGTCCACCAACTCGTAGATGATGGCGTAAAGTTTGATCTGCACGCCGTGATGCTTGGCCTTGTCGTTCACGCCCGTGTCGATGCGGGTATGGAAACCCAGGATTACCGCCTTGGATGCCGCAGCCAGCGCCACGTCGGATTCGGTGATTGTGCCCACGGCACTGTGGATGACTTCCATCGTGACCTTGTCGGACTCGATCTTGTTGACCTCGCTGACGATCGCTTCGACAGAACCTTGCGTGTCGGCTTTGACGATGACCTTGAGCGTCTTGCTCTGGGCGGCGTCGAGTGTGGCGAACAAGTTTTCCAAAGTGACCTTGGAGCGGTTTTCGAGTTCGGCAGATTTGTTTTCCTGGGCGCGCTTCTCGCCGATTTCGCGGGCGATTTTTTCGTTCTCGACGACTGTGAATTCTAGACCTGCTTCGGGAACGCCGTTCAGACCGAGGACGCGCACCGCGACAGATGGCTCTGCCTGTTTGAGGCGCTCGCCTTCTTCGTTGATTAGCGCGCGAGCCTTGCCGAAGTGCTCGCCGCAAATGATGACATCACCCACGTGCAGGGTGCCCTTGCGCACCAGCACGGTGGCGATGGGGCCGCCAGGTTCGAGGCCGGACTCGATCACGTTGCCTTTGGCGGCTCGATCGGGATTGGCCTTCAGTTCGAGCAGGTCGGCTTGTAGCACGATGGCGGAAAGCAGCTTGTCCACGCCCTGCTTGGTGATGGCGGAACAATCCACGAAGATGTTGTCCCCACCCCAGTCGTCCGGCACCACGCCCTTGTCCTGCAATTGCTGACGCGCCTGCATGGGGTTGGCGTTCGGATGATCACACTTGTTGACGGCGACGATGATCGGGACCTTCGCGGCCTTGGCGTGGCTGAGGGCTTCCAATGTTTGTGGCATGACACCGTCATTGGCCGCCACAACAAGCACGACGATGTCCGTGACATTCGCACCACGCGCGCGCATCGAGCTGAATGCCGCGTGACCGGGCGTGTCGAGGAAGGTGATCTGCTGCTTTTCACCCTTTTTCTCCGGGTGTGGCACGGAAATGGTATAAGCGCCGATGTGCTGGGTGATGCCGCCAGATTCACCCTTCGCGACGTCCGACTTGCGAATGACGTCGAGCAGCGTGGTCTTGCCGTGGTCGACGTGCCCCATGATGGTCACGACCGGCGGACGCGGCTTTAGATCCTCTGCCTTCTCCTGCTCTTCTTCGATGATCTCAACCGCCGGCATCGGTTTGTGGACCTGACCCTCACCCTTGGCGCGCTTTTCCACCTCGAAGCGGAAACCGAACTTGGCGCAAACCCGTTGCGCGTTGGCCTCGTCGATCGTCTGGTTCACCGTCGCAAACACACCGGCGTGCATCAGTTCGGCGATGACCGCAAACGGCTTTTGATTCAATTGTTCCGCCAGTTCGCGCACCACGATCGGCGGCTTGAGCCGGATGATCTTGGCGTCGCTGGGCAGGTCCAGCTTCGGAGCTGCGGGGCCACCCGGCTTGTTGGGTCCGGGTGTGCGGTTGGGAGAAGCGGCCACGCCGGGGCGGCCGCCGGGTTGAAATCGTCCGTATCCGCCGGGGCGTTGGCCACCGCGATCATCACGACCCCCGCGTCCCTGTGGCGCAGGTGCCGGGGCGGGTTGCGGGCGCCCACCGCGTTCGGGCGGACGCTGAACGCCGCGCATCGGTAAATTGATGCGACCCACCAGCTGGCCAACCTTCGGCGGCGGCGGAGTGGCGGGAGCTGCCGGAGCAACCGGAGCTGGCGCGGAGGCAGGCGCTTGTGCCTCCCCTGTTTGAGCTGGTTCCGATGTCAGGGCGACTGCGGGGTCTGATGAAACGGGCGCCTCTTCGACTGCCGGCGGTGCAATTTCAATCGCGGTCGTGGCCGCGCCGGGCTCAGATTGTGACGGCGCAGGCTCCTCCGGCGCTGGCGCGGGTTCTAATTTGACCTCGACAGGCGGCAAAGGCGCCTCTGTCTTGATCTCTACGGGTGTGGGCGGGGCGGGGGGGGCAACGGGTTCTGCCGGGGCAAGCTTGGCTTTCAGCTCGGGGTTTTCCCCGATGATTTGCTGCTCGAGGTATTCGGCGGTGATTTTGTCTAGTGAACTTGAGGGGACTTTGGCGGCAATGCCCAGTGCTTTGGCTTTGGTTAGAACGTCTTTGTTCTCCAAACCCAGTTTCTTGGCGATGTCGTAGATGCGAACGGGCATAAATTGTTTCCGCTCAAAGCCTGAATTGCCACCAGAGCATTCATAAGCCCGAGCTGATTTCTAAAATGTTTCCGAACTGCGGCATAATTAGCCGGAGGTTTCAGTTTCACCCACCTGGATTGTGCGGCGCCCCGCCTCATCGCGGGCCGCTTGCAGGATGGTCGCGGCCTCCGCGGCCAGTTCAGGGATGTCGGCTAAATCACTTTCCTCGGCCTGCATGAGCAGTTCGAGGCTGCCGATGCCGTGATGCACCAAGGTGTTCGCCTGCTCGCGGGTGATGCCCGGAACGGAGGCCAACGACTCCACGGCTTCGGCCACCTTTTCCTCGAAGCCCTTGGTCACGATGACTTCCGCTTCGATGTCCACCTGCCAGCCGGTCAGCTTCGAGGTGAGGCGGGCGTTCTGGCCGCGCTTGCCGATGGCCAGCGACAGTTGGTCTTCGCTGACGATGATCTTTGCGCGCTTGGTTGCTTCATCAATTTCAAAGGACTTCAGCTTCGCGGGCGAGAGCGCATTGGTCAGGAAACCGCGGATGTTCGAGTCCCAACGGATGATGTCTACCTTCTCGTTGTTCAGTTCGCGAACGATGTTCTTGACGCGCTGGCCGCGCAGGCCGACGCACGCGCCGACGGGATCCACCTTCTCGTCGCGCGTGTAAACCGCAAGCTTCGTGCGAAAACCGGCTTCACGCGCAATCCCCTTGATCTCAATCGTGCCGTCGTTGATTTCCGAGACTTCCAGCTGGAACAGCTTGATGACGAAGCGCGGATCGGCTCGGGACAGGATGATTTCCGGGCCGTGAGCGGTTTGCTCCACAGCTTTGACGTAGCAACGAATCCGCTCGCCCACTTGATATTCTTCGGTGGGAACCCGCTCGCGGTTGGGCAGCAACGCTTCGTATTTGCCGAGGTCAACCACCACATCAGAACGCTCAAAACGGCGAACCGTTCCGCTGATGATGTCGCCGACGCGGTCCTTGAATTCGGTGAAGATCAAAGCCTTCTCCGCCTTCCGGAGCTGCTGCATGATCGTTTGCTTGGCGTATTGCGCGGCGATGCGTCCGAAGCCGGTGGGCGTCACTTCCTTTTCGATTTCGTCCCCCACTTTGGCATCTGCCTGTAGGCGGCGTGCGTCGAATACTGAGATTTGGTCGTGCGTGGAGATCACACGCTCAGCGACCACCAGTTTAGCAAAGGCTTTGATGTCGCCCGATTTGGGTTCGATGACGACACGCAGTTCGCGGGCCGGTCCGACCGCCTTCTTCGCGGCTTGGAGCAATGACTCCTGAACAGCAGCCAAGAGAACATCACGGCTGATGCCCTTTTCCTTCTCCCAATACTCCAATACCGCTAAAAGGTCTGCGTTCATAACACGTTGCAAATCAAAATCCCACTCAGGGGAACAAAAAAGTCGGCAGAGATGCTCTTCCGACTTGGCGCGCTGGCGAACCAGCAATCTTTACCTGTCCGAATCGACCCTAGTTTTTCACGCTCATACCGTCAAGTCTCAATTCCCCGGCAAGCCAACTGTTTGCCGGGCAAAATCTGCCCCGACGGCATGGGCAATTCTACGCTTGCTGGCAAGCAGCCCCGGCAGTCAACTAACCGCATGACTGATTCGCGGACTTTTCGGATTGGCGTTCTCGGCTCCGGCAAAGGCTCCAACTTTGTCGCCCTGGCCGAGGCCATACGGGCGGGGACTGTGCCGGCGCAAGTGGCCGTGGTTCTGAGTGATGTGGAAGCCGCCGGGATTCTGGAGCGGGCCCGGGAACGGAGCATTCCCGCCCGTTACATCGCTCCCGGAAAGTTCCGCACCAAACTGGACGACGAGTCCGAAGCGGCTTTTGTGTCGGCCCTGCGCGAGGCGCAGGTGGACTTGGTGATGCTGGCGGGCTTCATGCGCATCATAAAAAGCGGGTTGCTCAATGCCTTCCCCAACCGCGTTATCAATATACACCCCTCTTTGCTCCCTTCTTTCCCCGGGTTGGAGGCCTGGAAACAGGCGCTGGACCACGGCGTGAAGGTGACCGGCTGCACGGTGCATTTTGTGGACGCCGGCGTGGATAGTGGGCCGATCATCGGTCAGCAAACCGTGCCTGTGCTGGACCCCGATACGCCGGAGTCACTTCACCAACGGATTCACGCCGCCGAGCATGAGTTGTATCCCGCCTGCATCGCGGCTCTGGCGCGTGGGACTATCGAAGTTCGCGGACGCCGGGTGGTGCGAAGAAGCTGAACACATCCAGCAGCGCGGCTGTTGTTGCCTAAAATTTCATTCGCCCGGCACCCCAAAATCCGCTAAATCATCCGGCCCGGCGGTCAACCCTCGTCGGCAACTCTTAATTCATGAGCAAGCAAGTGCTTCGATTCGGTCTGCCCAAGGGCAGTTTGCAGGAGTCCGCGCTCCAGAAAATGGCCAAGGCGGGCTGGAACATCTCGGTCTCCAGCCGTTCATACGTGCCCTACGTGGACGACGAGGAATTGGAAATCCGCCTCATCCGTGCGCAGGAAATCAGCCGCTATGTGGAGAACGGCGTGCTCGACGCGGGCATCACCGGCCACGACTGGATCATCGAAAACGAATCGGACGTTCATGAAGTCGGCGAGTTTGTGTTCAGCAAAGTCAGCCGTCAGCCCACGCGTTGGGTGCTGGCGGTGCCGGAAAATTCTCCCATCAAATCGCCGAAAGATCTCGAAGGCAAACGCATTGCCACCGAGGTGGTGAACCTCACCAATCGCTGGTTGGAGAAGAACGGCGTCAAAACGGCCGAGGTGGAATTCTCTTGGGGCGCCACCGAGGTCAAGGCGCACGAAATGGTGGATGCCATCATTGAGGTGACCGAAACCGGCTCCTCCCTGCGCGCCAACAAGCTCCGCATCGTGGAAACCTTGCTCACATCCTCGCCCCGGTTGATCGTCAATCACAACGCTTGGAAAGACCCTTTCAAACGGCAGAAGGTCGAAACGCTGGCATTGCTGTTGCGCGGTGCGTTGGAGGCGGAATCCAAGGTGGGTCTTAAGATGAACATTGAGCAAAAGAACTTGGAAACTCTTCTCAACAAACTTCCTGCCTTGCGCAAGCCGACCATCTCCCAGCTCAGCACGCCCGGTTGGGTGGCGGTCGAAACGATTATTGATGAGGCGGTTGTCCGTCACATCGTGCCCGAACTGAAGGCCCATGGTGCCGAGGGCATCATCGAGTATCCGCTCAACAAGGTGGTTTATTAAGCCAGTAACAGTTTGACATTCGCGGCCCACTTTCCTAACAAGTCCGTCTCTATTTTATGGGTTCACTGAAAAAACGACGTAAGTCAAAAATCAACAAGCATAAGCGCCGCAAGAAGCTGCGCCTCAATCGTCACAAGAAGCGCACCTGGCAGAAGTAATCTGCCGGACGCTGAGTTCCTTTCCACTCGGCGGCGCCCGCATCTGGCGGGTTGCCGCCGAGTGTGTATTCTGAGGCATGAACTCGCGGTTCTTCTCACTCGGGGTCGGGTTGGTTGCCAGCGCACTGCTGGTGACTGGCTGTCGCGTTCCCCCTTCGGGAGGTAATCCGCCGGGCTCAAAGCCTGCATCCGATTCCGTCATTGCTCGCCAGGCGCAAGCTCATGCCCACTACGCTCAAGCCGTCCTCCTCGAAGCGGGCGGTCGCAAGCCGGAAGCGCAGGAGGAATATCACCTCGCGGCACAACTCGATCCCGCCAATGAGGAGTTGGTCACCCAGGTCGCACGGCGTTGGTTGCTTCAAAGCAAGCCGGATCGGGCCATTGAAATCCTCAAGCTCGGTGCCGATCAACCCGGTGCCACCGCCATTATGGACGTCCTGCTGGGCACCGCTTACGCCCAGGCCGGTGAGACTGATTTAGCCGACGCCGCCAATCGTCGCGCGGTTCGAAAATCCCCGTTGTTGCTCGCCGGTCATCAAAACCTTTACGCCAGCCGTTTGCAGGAAGGTAAAAACGAGGCGGCGGCGGCGGTGTTGGACACGGCCGCCAAAGCCCGCAAGCCAGACGCGGAATACCTCATTGGACTGGCCGAGTTATACCTCAATTTCAGCACGGCTGTTCCCAGCGGGAAAACCAACGCGGTTCCCAAAGCCCAGGCGCTCTTGGAACGCGCCCTGTCTGCGGGCGTGACGAATATTCACGAACGCATCCGCTTGGCGGAAGCTTTGAATGCCGTCGGCGAATCTGATCAGGCGGCGGAGTTGTATCAGGGCATCCTGATGGACTTCCCGCAGGCGCCCATGCTGCAGGAAACCGTGCGCGCGAAGCTCACGGACATTTACTTGCGGGACCAGGATGCCAAACGCGCGCTGGAGCAGATTGAAGTCATTTTGCGCAACGATCCGACCAACATTCGGGCCCATTATCTGGCGGCGGCCATTCTGTCAGACGAGAATCAACCGCAGAAAGCCGAGCAACACTTGCGCAAGGTGGTGGTGCTGAGTCCCAAGTTCGAGCAGGCCTACTACGACCTCGCGATGTCGCAACTCCGCACCGACAACACCAATGACATTTTTCAGACCTTGGAAGCGGCGCAGAAAAAGTTTGGGCAGAATTTCATTTCTGAATTCCTGCTCGCTCTTGCCAATGCACGCGTGGACAGGTTGGACGAGGCCGTGGAGCGGTTTACCTCCGCGGAGATCATCGGTCGCGCTTCCGACACCAATCGCCTCACGGCGATGTTCTATCATCAGTTCGGCGCCACGCTGGAGCGGAAGGGCGATTACACCGAGGCGGTGAAGTGTCTCGAAAAGTCGCTGGAGTTGGACTCGAACTTCGCGCCGTCCGCCAACCATCTCGGCTACATGTGGGCCGAGCGCGGCGAGAATCTCGAGCGCGCCAGGGAATTGATCGCCCGCGCGCTCAGGGTGGAGCCGGAGAGTGATGCGTATCTTGACAGCATGGCGTGGGTGCTTTTCAAGCTGGGCAAGCCACGCGAGGCGTTGCCCTTCATGTTGCAAGCCGTCAGGCTGGCCGGGCAGGCCGGGACACCTGACGCGACCTTGTTCGACCATCTTGGAGATGTTCACGCGGCGCTGGGTGATGATGCGGCCGCCAGGCAGGCTTGGATCGAAGCGTTGAAGCTCAAGCCCGATCCTGAGATTCAGAAGAAACTCGACAACGCGAAAGGGGATTAGCGTGGCCAACCAGTTCAGCAGACATTACACCCGCGAGGAGGCTACGGCGCTGCTGCCGCAGGTCCGGGAATGGTTGCAGCAGCTCGATGTCCTCCGCGCCAGCCTGCGCAAGCACGATCAACGCATCGAATCTCTTCTCGACGCAGGCACCGACCGCGGCGGGCCGACGGTGAATGACTGGGTGCGCACCATGGCTGACATCCAGCATGTGCTGGATGAATTCCGCCGCCGGGAAATTTTCATCAAGGATCCTGATCGCGGCCTCATCGATTTTCCGGCCATCATTGGCGGGCGGGAGGTGTTCCTCTGCTGGCAGTCGGGCGAGGGCGACGTGGAATACTGGCACGACTTGGAATCCGGCTACGGCGGCCGGGAACCGCTATAAAATATTTTGAACATATTCTGTCCGGCTCAATCCAATCGTCACGCCGGCCGAAGGTTCCCGGGTAAGTCTGACCCGACGAATTAAAAGGCTTGCGCCGGGCAGTTTTAACCGAACACAAACGAACATGATCAATGTTGAACGACTGACCAAGGTCTTCGGCACCAAACGCGCCGTCGACGGGGTCAGCTTTACCGTGGAGCGCGGGGAGGTGCTTGGCTTTCTGGGGCCGAATGGCGCCGGAAAGTCCACCACCATGCGCATGATTACCGGCTTCATTCCGCCTCACTCGGGGCGCATCACCGTCGGCGGACACGATGTCGTGGACAACCCCATCGCCGCCAAGCGGCTGGTCGGCTATCTGCCCGAGAACGCCGCCGCCTATACCGACATGACGGTGTATGGCTTCCTGAATTTCTGTGCGGAGATTCGTGGCTTCACCGGCGATGGGCGCAAAAAGGCGGTCCATCGCGTGGTGGAAATGTGCTTCCTCGAGAACGTGCTCCATCAAAGCGTGGAAACGCTCTCCAAAGGTTATCGCCACCGCACCTGCTTCGCCCAGTCCATCATCCACGATCCCGAGGTGCTCATCATGGACGAGCCGACGGACGGCCTCGATCCCAACCAGAAGCATGAGGTGCGGAACCTCATCCGCCGCATGGGTGAGAAGAAGGCCATCATCTTCTCTACCCACATTCTTGAGGAGGTGGACGCCGTTTGTTCCCGCGCCATCATCATCGATCGCGGTCGTGTGGTGGCCAACGGCACGCCCGCGGAGTTGCGCAGGAAATCTGAACTCGCTGGCGCGGTGACGGTGCGCGTCGCGGGCATGGCGGGTAACGCGCTTTCGCAAAAGCTCTACAATGTTTCCGGTGTGCAACGCTGCGTCATCCTTCAGGAAAATCCCAAGGCCGCCACGGTGCGGGTGTTTCCCAAAGCCGCTCCAGTCAACGGTGAGTTTGCCCGGGCGGTCGCCGGCGCGTTGTCCGGCGCGCAGGTGGAGGAGCTGCACAGCGAAGAAGGTCGCCTCGACGAGGTGTTCCGCAACATCACCCTCCCGGACACCGCGAAGGAGGTGGCCAAGTGAACGCCATGACCAACATCAAGACCATCGCCAAGCGCGAACTGGCGGCTTATTTCACCTCGCCCGTCGCGTATGTGTTCATCGTCATCTTCCTGCTGCTCTGCGGTTTCTTCACGTTCTTCGTGGGGCAGTTCTTCGAGCGTGGTCAAGCGTCGCTCAGCGCGCCGTTCTTTGACTGGCATCCGTGGTTCTATCTGTTCCTCGTGCCCGCCGTCGGGATGCGGCTCTGGGCTGAGGAACGTCGCGTGGGGACCATCGAACTCTTGCTGACCATGCCCATCACGGCCTGGCAGGCGATCGTGGGCAAGTTTCTCGCGAGCTGGGTCTTCCTCGGGGTGGCGCTCGCACTGACCTTCCCCATTGTGCTCAGCGTCAACTTCCTTGGTTCGCCGGACAACGGCGTCATCTTTGCCGCCTATGTGGGAAGCTGGTTGATGGCGGGCGCGTATCTCGCGATCAGTTCGCTGACCTCCGCGTTCACCCGCAATCAGGTCGTGAGCTTCATCGTGGCGGTGGTGACCTGTCTGTTCCTGATTCTCTGCGGTTTCGGGCCGGTCATTCAACTGCTGGAGGGACTGGGCAAACCGGCGCTGGTCGACCTGGTGGCGTCGTTCAGTTTCATCACCCACTTCAACGGCTTCCAGCGCGGCGTGCTGGATTCACGGGACGTGATTTTCTTCCTGTCCGTCATCGGCTTCTCGCTGTTCACGACGGGCGTCATTTTGCGCGGCCATCGCGCGGGCTGAGAAAGGGCACCTATGAAGAGCAAAGGACTCCAGACAGTTTTGTATTCGACGGTCGGTGTGGCGGCGGTGGCGCTCGTCCTCATCGGGTTTAACATCATCACCGCGTCGGTGAAGCAACGCATCGATCTCACGGAGGAGAAGGCCTACACGCTGTCCGCCGGGACGCGCGCCATTCTGGGCAGGCTCGATACGACGGCGAAGGTTCGCTTCTACTGCACGCAGAGCGACCAGTCCACCCCCGAGACGGTCTTTCTCAAGAGCTATGCTTCGCGCGTCAACGACCTGCTCACCGAGTTTCAGCAGGCAGCGGGCGGCAAGCTGGTCATCGAGAGGCTGGATCCGCAGCCCGACAGCGATGCGGAGGACAAGGCGCGCTTCGATGGCATCCAGCAGTCCATGATCAGCAGTGGTGAGCCGTTTTATCTCGGGTTGAGCATCAACATGCTCGACGAGAAACAGACGGTGACCCTCGATCCGCGTGAGGAGCGGCTGTTGGAATACGAGATCTCCCGCGCCATCAGCCGCGTGGCGAATCCCACCAAGCCCGTTCTCGGCGTGATGAGCGCGTTGCCCATCTGGGGCGAACAAGCCAATCCCATGATGATGCAGATGGGCCAGCGCGGCAGTGAACCTTGGGTGATTCTCAATGAACTGAAAGCCGACTTCGATGTGCGGCGCGTGGAGATGTCCGCGGACAAGATTGACGACGATCTCAGCGTGCTGCTCGTCCTTCATCCCAAGGACATTTCTGATGCGACGCAATACGCGCTCGACCAGTTCGTGTTGCGCGGCGGCAAATTGATCGCCTTCCTCGACGCTTACAGCGTCGTGGACAGTCGCAGCCAGAACCCGATGATGGGCGGTGGCATGAGCATGGGTAGCAATTCCAATCTGGAGAAGTTGCTCAAAGCCTGGGGGCTGACGTTTGATGCCTCCAAGGTCGTGGCCGACGTGAACCTGCTCATGGAATTGGGCGGCCGCGGCGGCCAGCCGATGCGCCAGCCCACGTGGCTTTCCCTGACCGCTACCGAGCTCGATAAGGACGACGTCACCACCAGCGAGATCGACAACCTGTGGGTCCCGATGGTCGGTTCGTTCAGCGGCACGCCGGCGACAGGTCTGAAGGAGACGGTTCTCTTCAAGACCACGGCGGATTCACAGTTGGTGGAGGGTTTCATGGCGAATATGGCGCCCGAGCAGGTGTTGAAGGACTTCAAACCTTCGGGCAAGGAACAGACCCTGGCGCTGCGTTTGAGCGGCCGGTTCAAGACGGCTTTCCCCGACGGCAAACCCGGCGCCTCCGCCGAGACCAATGCGCCCGCGGCTCCCGCGGAATCGCTCAAAGAATCCAAGCAGGAGACCGCGGTCATCCTCGTCGGCGACGCGGACATGCTCTACGACAACTTCTCCGTGCGTAAGATGGAAAGTCCGTTCGGCACCATGGCCATGGCCATGAACGCCAACCTGACCTTCGCCCAGAATTGCGTCGAGCAGATGGCGGGCGACCAGAACCTCATCCAGGTCCGCAGCCGCGCGGTGCGGAATCGTCCGTTCGAAGTCGTGAAGCAGAAGGAGGCCGAGGCCAATGCCCGCTTCCAGGCGGAGATCGCCAAGCTGGAAGCGAAATTGCAGGAGACGCAACGGCGTTTGAACGAGTTGCAGGCCCAGAAGCAGGATGCCAACCAGCGCTTCATCCTCTCGCCGGAACAGGAAAAGGAGTTGCTGGAGTTCCAGAAGCAGGAAGCCGAGGCGCGCAGGCAGTTGAAGCAGGTGCGCAAGGAATTGAACAAGGAGATTGATTCACTCAAGAACACCGTGAAATGGGTCAACATCCTGGCGATGCCGCTGCTCGTGAGCGCGTTTGGCATCGTGCTGGCCGTGGTGAAGACCAAGAAAACGGGGGCAAAATGAAGACCAATCAGATTCTGTTGTTGATCGTGTTGGTGGCAGCCGTCGGCATCGGCGGCTTGGTGATCCATAAAAAACAGGGCGCCGCGTGGAGCAGCGGAGCGGGGGAGAGCGGCAAACTGGTTCCGAACCTGCCCGTGGGCGAGGCCATCGCCAGGATCACCCTCAAGGAAGGCACCAATACCTTGACGTTGGCCAAGCAGGATGACAAATGGCGCGTGGAGGAGCGCGGCGGTTATCCCGCGAATTACAGCGAGATCAGCAGCGCCGTTCTCAAGCTGCGCGACTTGAAGCCGGTGCAGACAGAGCAGGTGGGCGAATCTCAGTTGGGCCGATTGCAGTTGCTGCCACCGGGCGCGGGCAGCAATGCGGCCACCAGCGTGGAATTCCGCGATGCCGGTGGCAAGGTGCTTACCTCGCTGTTGCTGGGCAAGACCCAGATGCGTGAGGACGCCCAGATGTCGCAGTTCGGTGGCGGAGGCGGTTATCCCGCCGGACGCTGGGTGATGGTGGATGGCGCGAAGGATAAAGTCGCGTTGGTGTCTGATCCGCTTTCAAACCTGAAGGCCGAGGCGGGCAGCTGGCTCAACAAGGACTTCATCAAAGTGGAGAACATTGCATCCATCGCAGTGAGTTATCCCGGGACCACCAACTCGTGGTCTGTCTCACGCACCAACGAAACGGGCACTGACTGGACGCTGGCGGATGCGAATGAAGGCGAGACGCTCGATTCCACCAAGACCAGTGGATTCGGCTGGGCGCTCTCCTCGCCGAGCTTCAACGACGTGGCGACGAGTGTTCCTGGTCCCCTGGCTGCCGACCAGGCAACCGTCATCAAACTCGAGACGTTTGATGGCTTCACCTACCGCTTCAAAGTGGGTGAGGACGCTGACGGCAACCGCCCGCTGTCATTTACGGTGACGGCTGATTTACCCAAGGAACGCAAGGCGGGTCAGAATGAAACTGCCGGGGACAAAACCCGTCTCGACAAGGAATTTTCTGACGCCCAGAAGAAACTCTCCGACAAACTCAGTGCTGAAAAGGCCCTCGAGAAATGGACCTACTGGGTGCCGGGTTACACCTTGGATTCGTTGCTTAAGAAGCGGGGCGAGCTGTTGCAGACCAAGACGGATGACCCGTCCGCGGACGACGAAACTGTTGGCACCCCCGAGCCGCCTGATTTCTTGCCGGACGCGTCCCCGTAAGGGTGTGGCAGATTCGGTTTTGGAAGCTTCGGAGTCTTGTTGGTGCAACCCACGGCGTAAGCCGTGGGCTTTGTGTTTCCTGGGCCAATGGGGCGGAACTCTTGGATATCTTGGCCTCCGGTATGATGCCGTGGTCCGCGCCCGGACTGATTCTGCCCCACCCTTGCTCTTGATTCAGAGTAGGCGGACGACCAGAAATGGCCGGTCAGTTTTCCATTCATAGGGCCGGAGTGGCTGTTTGACTCGCGCTATGCAACTGCAGCCAGGCTGTGCGTCACAGCCCCCGGTCTCGCATAGTTGCTCAACTGCCGGGTAAACGCTTCCGTTCCAGGGCTTTGAGCCGGCCTCGATCATGCGCCGGGTCTGGGATGGTGTTGGCGCAGGTCAAAGCGGCCTTTCCGTCGTTTGTGCACGCTGGGTGGGTAGGTCCGCACCAATGTTCAATTTCCCGGTCCGCTCCGAGCCGGGCGGGAAAATCCCGCCTCGAATGGGAATGGCAGACGGTTCCTGCGCTGATTCATATCCATTGCCATCGGACGCATCGCACCAAAGCGGGTTTGTGCTGGGAATGTTCGGGACTTTTGGGGCATGCCGCGCTTCGGCCGCAGCGGTGCCTGTTTGGCGTGGAAAAGCCGGCCCGTGCGAAATGTCCCGAGCATCGCTGCCGGCGAACCCTCCGGGAACAGATCAAGGCGGTGATGCGACATGCGGAGCCGCGCATGTTTTGGCGGCGTCCGGGGCTGGCGCCGCGGCATCGGCTCAACGGCTTTCGTCGGGTGTCATTGCCGCGTCGCGGTGGGTCATCACTTCTTGCTCCTCTTGCCGAACAACGCCGCGAGCGGGGATTTTCCTTCTTCGGCCTGTTGTTGGACTTTGAGCTGGCCAAGGATTGCGTGCCAGCCGAGATAGATGCGGTGCCATTGGGTTTCGATGTTGCGCAGGACGCCTTCCTGTGAGTCGGCGAGGTAGCGCAAGGACGGCGCGGAGGCCACGAGGGCGTGGACTTCCTCCTTGGTGGGGGAGCCGATTTCCATCGCGGCGAGGATGAGTTCCAGCTCCTGCACGATGACGCTCTGCACTTCGAGGAAGTGGTTCTCGTCCTCGGGGCCGAACTTCTTGGCGCGGGCCAGGGCGATGAACTGGTTGAATTGCTTCCAGCACTCAATGTAGTTTTCCATGTGCTGGACGAGTTCTTCGAGGGCTTTGTTGCTCATAAGCGTTTGATGAAGCTGGTGTTGCTGGCGAGGCTGATGGGAACTAGGAAGATGAGGGCGCCGCCTCGCAACTCACGGGCGACGATTTTCAGGCCGGGATAATGGATGACCAGCTCGGACAGATTCATGCCCGCCTCTTTCGCGTCCAGGAACGCTTCCCGCACGTGCCGGGAGATCTCGTCCGTCAAGTGCTCGGGGAACGACGAGGGCAGGGTGGATACGACCACGCGGCCGGAGCGGTCCACGGTGAAGCTGCCGGAGGGCAGACGCACCAGTGTTGGTTCAGGCTTGGAAAATAAACTCAGGAGGCCCATAGCGCAGACGCTTGTTTGATCGAACGCCGCACGGTGAGCGCGTCGAGGGTGTGATGCCAGCCGGCACAGAACTCAACCTGCTCGTTTCGCGCAAGGCTGACGTGTCCTTTCATGCTCAACCCAACGATGGTGTCGGGTTCCCCGACCTGAAGCTTGTCGCCCAGGGTGCGGAAGCGTTTCAGCGTGGCTCGCGTCCAGGTCGTCATGCCCTCCGGATTCTCGATCTTCCGGGCATCCGCAGGCTTCGGCTCGCCCGCTTTCAGAGCGATGAAGAATTCCAGTCCTTCCAGCTGGTCAATCGGGTCCTTGGCGGCGGGTGCGCCCTCAGCCGTGGTGCCGCTCGCCTTCCCTCCGGCTTGGGACTCGTCGAACGCCTGCACCGTTTCCAGCAGCAGCGCATTGTAGGATTTTTGGATGGTCTGCTCCCGCTGCGGTTCGGCCGGGAGAATCTCAAAGTTGCCGGATTTCCAGGAGAGGATGTGGACGAACGCTTCCTCGCCTTTGCGCTCGCCCGCTTCGGCGTCGAACAGCTCGCCATGATTGATCCAGATCCGTCCGATCAGCGGACCGTTGCTGATGCGCAACACGCAGGAGCTCTGCGAGAGGCACTCGATTTGGATGATGTCCACGAGGCTCTTGCTCTGCACGCCCCGGAAGCCGGCGTTGTCGTTGCGCTCCAGCAGGGATTGCACGCAATCCTTGAGCATCTCGATTTCGCGCTCGGCGCTGGGCTTCTGCCAGTAAAGATCAACGCCCTGCGAATACACGCGCGAGCGGAACTGTTCATCCACCACCGATGTCAGGACGACGGTGCGCAGGTTGGGGAACTTGCGGCGCACGATGGCCAGCAGTTGCAACCCGTCCATGCGCGGCATTTTTAGGTCGGTGACCAGCAGCCGATAAGGCTCGGCCTCAAGCAGGGCGATGGCGCGGGCCCCTGAGTTCGCCGTTTGAATGTCAGGCGCGCACGGCAATTGCCTGAAGATCTCCCGATATAAATCAAGAAAATCAGCGTCATCGTCCACCAGCAGAATCTTGTGCTTTGTATCCATTCGTCTTGATTGGGCGGAACCTCCCTGCATCCAACCCTCGAACGGGAGGTCCGGCCCGCTTCCATTAGCAAGGCCCATTCCCAACGCGGGACAACTTAAAAATTTTTGAGAATCGCCCGCTTTCGTCGATGCGCGGTCCGGCCATTCCAGCGTGCCCATGCTGATTGGCTCCCTCGGGCCTCCCAATCTGGACAGGAACAGTCCACCGATGGGACAACCCATGATTCTCGTGCGCGCTTGAATCCTCGCGGAACCGCCGCGGACACGGCTCGCGGCGGCTGTGCGCACAACTTGGGGGGATCCCGGGCTTGCTGGCACGGAACGTGCAGAACCACATCCCGGCAATCAGCAGCAAGGCATCGGGGATGGCCCCGGCGCCGGGTTGACTGCCAGACGCGAACGACAACCAAGAAAGCAACACGCGGCCATGAAATTGTTCAACCTGATGAAAGGGATCTTCAGCCGCCCCGCCCAAGAGGAGCCGGTGGCCGAAGAAGTTCTCCAATACGAAGGGAGCTTTGCGCAGGAAGTTCCCTCTGCAGCGCCCGTCGAGAGCGCGGTGGAACCCGAGCCTGCTCCGGCTCCGGCCCCCGTGTCCCAGGCCCGGGTCGAACTCGACGGCTCCGCGATGGCGCTGCCGCTCGCCTCCCTGATCTCCTCGCTTCCCGTCGAACTTCAGCAACGCGTCCGCACCGAGCATGTGGGTCAAGCGAACGTCGCTTTCCCCCTCGAACGCATCATGAGCCAGTTGCCTCAAGGACAGGTGCGCGTGACCTTCGGCGAGATTCGCCAGGGCGCTCCGCATGCTTTTGCCCCCACCGCTGACCGTGACGGCGTACAGGTCGTTTTGCCGCTCGGTGAACTGGTCAGCCGTCTGCGTCCCGCCATGATGGCTCGCCGCGCGGGGCGGCGGATCGAAGTGCCCGACGAAGTGGCCAGCCCGTTCGCGGGCGGCGGCCAGGGCTTGAGCCTCGGCAATCGCCTTGCCGGCCGCACCCCTGACACCTCGCTGCTTTCCCGCCCGCGGGTCGCGCAATCTGCCAGTCCTGTTCCTCCTCTGGCGGATCCGCGCACCCGCGGCAATGTCACTTCTGTCCGCACGCCCTCCGCGCCAGGCGGGACCGGCCTGATCCCGAAGAATCCGTTCCCGGCGGCACCGGCCCGTCCGGTCAAACCCGCGGCACCGGCCGGACCTTCGGCTCCGATTCCGTTCTCAAAAGTGCCCGCCCCGCCGGCTCAAACTCCTGCGGCCATCCCTCCCGTCTCGCCGGGAACGCGTCCGGTGAATCCTTTCGCCAAGCCTCTGACGCCGGCTCCGGCCAGCCAGAACGGCGCGCCGATTCCGTTCAATCGCCCGACCCCGACCCCGGCTGCGCCGGCACCGGCGCCGGCGCCGGCGGCGGGTGACACGCTTACGATTGAGTTTCGTGTGCTCGCCGATGCGTTGCCCGATTCGCTCAAAGTTCAGCTCGCGCACGCCAATCTCTCCAATGCCACCATTGACCTGCCACGCGAGCTGGTTCAGGCCGGTCTGAGGCGCGGCAAGGTCTCCTTCACCTGGAAGCAGCTCCGTGGTTGGGTGAAACCGGGTCCGTTGGAGATCGTTTCCTCCGCGGACGCATCGATTGTGAACCTGCCCTTGTCGGTGATTGCTCCGTTGTTTATGGACGGGGGCAGGTCAGCCGCCGCTTCCGCACCGAAACAAAAGCGGGTGCAGGTGGACGAGCAGATCCCCAATTTGTTCTTCGGCTTCCCGCGACCCGCTGCTGCCGCTCCTGAGCCGGAAGCGGCTGGCCGCGAGATTCCCGTCCTGCCCGCCCCGGAACCGGCGGAAACGAATTACTTCGTGTGGGACGATGTGAGCGACACCGCTCGCATGCGGGCGGATGGTTCTGCGTCCCCGGCGCGTCCGGCTGGCCAGGACCCGGCCCCTTCGGCGGGCACCACCTTTGCCAGCCGCAAGGCGACGCCCAATGATATCGTGACCAAGGCCTCCCTGCTCGAAGGCGTTTACGGCGCGATGGTGGCTTTGCCCGACGGTTTGCTCGTGGCCTCCAAGCTCAGCCCCGACGTGAATGGCGACGCCATCGCGGCGTTGATCCCGCAGATGTATTCCAAGCTCAGCGGTTGCACCAAGGAGCTGCGCATGGGCGAACTGAACAACTTGAATTTCACCGTGGGTAACGTGCCGTGGAAGATCTTCCGGGTGAACGGGATCTTCTTCGCTGCCTATGGTTGCGCCGGGGAGCCGTTGCCCAGCGCGCATCTCGCTGAACTCGCGGCAGAACTCGACTACAAAAAAACTCAATAATCCTATGGCCATCATCAATCAGGCAACTCGGGAACTACAGGTCAAGGTCGTCTACTACGGCCCCGCGATGGGCGGCAAGACCACCAACTTGGTGCAAGTTCATGACCACGTCCAAACCGCCCAGGGCAACAAGGGCAAACTCGTGTCGCTCGCGACCAGCTCCGATCGCACGCTGTTCTTCGACTTCCTGCCGATCGAGGCGATGAGCATCAAGGGCTTCAAGACGAAGTTCCAGCTCTACACCGTGCCCGGCCAGGTGATTTACAACACCACGCGCCAGTTGGTGCTGCGCGGCGTGGACGGCATCGTGTTCGTGGCGGATTCGCAGTACGACAAGATGTCGGAAAACGTCGAGAGCTTCCAGAACCTCCAGGACAACCTGCGGAGCCTCAAGCTCGACCTCGACGAGATTCCCTACGTGGTCCAATACAACAAGCGCGACCTGCCGAATGTTGCGCCCGTGGAATACATGGATTTCCTGTTGAACAACCGTGAGGTGCAGGTGCCGTCGTTCGAGGCGTGCGCCAACAAGTGCGAAGGGGTGTTCGAATCATTGAACATGATCACCCGCATGCTGCTCCACAAGTTCGTCAACCAAAGCCAGCCGCAATACGCCTGACGCTTATGGGCACCTTGCCCCAACTCATCGAAGAGGATATCGCCCTCGTTAATGACGCGCTGAATGAGCTGCTCCAGAAGAGCGACGCCTCCACCGCGTTCATCGCTGACAAGGGCGGATTCCTCATCACCAGCCAGGGCAACCAGGAGGACTACGACCTGACCTCGATCGCCGCCCTGGCCTCCGGTGCGTTCATGGCCAGCCAGAGCATCGCCGGCATGATGAACGAGACTGGTTTCAACAGCACTTACCAGCAGGGCGATAATTTCAGCGTTTACATCCAGGATGTCGATGAACACTGCCTCCTGCTCGTCCTTTTCCCCGCCGGCGTGGGCGTTGGTGCGGTGAAGTATTTCGCCACCGCCACCGCCCAAGGGGTCGCGAGGCAGATGCAAATCGCTCAAGAACGCGATCCATCGGCGGGGCTTGATCTGTCCGTCCTCAACCTGGCTGACCCAAGCGCGCTCTTCAAACGCCGCGGTTGACCCCAAAGGGAGTGTCGGCGTGATGCAGGAGGGGAGGGATGCGCCGGATCAGCCCTTCATCCGCGTCGTTCCCGTCCTCGGTTGCACCGGAGATTCGAGGACGAGGACGATCCCCGGCACCGGGCTCCATTGCTCAAAACCCCGTTTCCCCAAGCCCCCTTCACACGTCAATGACCGGCCCCTTCGCCTCCGGTGGCTTGGGGGGCTGGGCGGTCTTCGTGGGCGGCTCATGGCTCGGCTTTGTTTCCATGGAGTTCGAACCCTTGCGCCACAGGAGCACCGCGCCGACGCAGGCGGTCCAGGTGGGCAGCGATTCGGAAAGCGGCAGCACCTCGAGCACAAAGGTTGGCAGCAGCAACGGATGAAAACCGATGAGCAGGCTGATCGCCACCATCGCCATCACGTCCAAGATTTCATCCGCCGGCAGCCAGGCGATGGGCCCCAGGGCGATCATCAGCGCATCCGTCGCGCCGGCGATGACCAGCGCCAGCGCAATGCGTCCTCGCGTGAGTGGCTTGGCAGCGAACGGATTCCTCATGCGCCGAACATTCGCGCATTTCGGCGCGGTTGCAATGCCGGAGTGAACTTTGTCCTCGTGTCCGGGCAGCAGTTCGACATTCGCACCTCGCGCCAGCGTCTGGACTGCGTGCGTCTTCAGCGCCGCTTTTGAGTATCTGCACCACACGTCGCCTTCCGAAGAGCGATGCTGGAAGACACCGCACTCCAAACGCTTCGCGACGATTGGCACAGACTGCCACCGCCATCCGATGAGCGGGCGGACCCTCACAGCAGTTCTGATCCACCAAACAAAAAACGCGGAGGATTTTTCCTCCGCGCTGCCGATGTTCAAAGGACTGGCTTTAGCGGAAGTTCAACGGCGACGACTGGGGCATTTCATGCGCACACGGCTGGTTGGTCGGCGCGTCCGGTTTGGCTTCGTTCGGCTGGATCAAGCCCTTGGACAGCATCCAGGCTTCGACCTCCTCGCCGCTGATGTCGGGCAGCATGTGGCCGTCGACCTCCACGCACGGGCTCAGCATCTGGCCGCTCTTCATGATCATCTCCTGGCGTTGCAGGGGATCGTTGATGATGTCGCGGTCCTCGTAGGGCAGGTCGTATTTGCGCATGATGGCGCGCACGCCGTTGCTCCAGCCGCAGCTCGGTTTCAAATAAGCAATGATCTTGGGTTTGTTCATGGTCTCAAAATCCTTGCTCATACTGCCACAGGATCGCCGCGCCGCAACCCCCGGTTTTGACCGCAGACTGGTTCCGTTTCCCTTGCTCTGGCAGGATCCCGTCGTGCGCGTGCTCATTGCCCCCGACAAATTCAAGGGAACCCTCACGGCCAGCGGGGCCGCCCAAGCCATGGCCCGCGGCTGGCGTCGTGCCCGCCCCGAAGACGAACTCACCCTCCTGCCCATCTCCGACGGGGGCGATGGCTTCGGGGCTTTGTTTGCGCGGCAGATGGGGGCGCGCTCAGTGCGCAGCGTCGTCACGGACGCGGCCGGTCGCCGTGTTCGCGCCCAATGGTGGTGGCAGGCGGACCGCCGCACCGCCATCATCGAATCTGCGCGCGTGGTTGGGCTTGCGATGTTGCCCGCCGGCAAGTTTCACCCGTTCCAATTGGACACCCGCGGCCTGGGCGCCCTGCTGCGTAAGGCGAAAAAGAAGGGTGCTCGCCGCTGTGTCATCGGACTCGGGGGCAGCGCCACCAATGACGGCGGGTTCGGCCTTGCCCGCGGGTTGGGTTGGAAGTTTTTGGATCGCGCCGGAACTTCGATCGAGCGCTGGACCGGTCTTCATCGCCTCCAGCGTATCGAACCGCCTCCCCAAAAGGATTGGCCCGGCCGGATCATCGTCGCCTTGGATGTCCAGAACACCTTGTTGGGCCCGCGCGGCTGCACGCGGGTTTACGGTCCGCAAAAAGGTTTGCGCCCGCGCGAGTTTGCCCGCGCGGAGGCAGCCTTGCGCCGGCTCGCGATGGTGACGCAACGCAGGACCGGCCGGAACTGTTCCCAATGGGCGGGCGCGGGTGCTGCGGGCGGTCTCGGATTCGGCCTGGCTGCGTTTCTCGGCGCCAAGTTGACGCCGGGGTTTGCCTTCGTGGCGCGTCAGTTGAGGTTGGCTGCCGCCGTGCGCCGCGCCGATCTCGTGGTCACGGGCGAAGGGCGGTTGGACCGCTCATCCCTCATGGGCAAGGGCGTGGGTGAACTGGCCTCGTTGTGTGTCGCGAATCAGATTCCCTGTGCGGCCGTGGCGGGCGTGTTGGCGGATCAAAGCAGGCTTGGCCGCAGGTTTTGTGCGCTCGCCGCGTTGACGGACTGGGTGGCACCGCAACGCGCGCTCGCCCACCCCGCTCCTTGGCTGGAGCGGGCCTCCCGCTTCGTCGCCGGTCGGATCACGGCTCAATTGCCTTGGCTTGCTGAAACGTTGAACGGCTCTACCTTGCCCCATGAACCTGGAAGATCACGTCGGTGACATCATTCGCAAAGCCCGCTCCATGGCGGGCGTTCCCGTCGGAGCGGCCGCCGCTGCAGCCGGACTGGACGTCTCCAACTATCGCGTGCTGGAGCGTGAGGGTGCCATGCCAGCCGGGACCAAGCTGCGCGAGGTGGCCCGGCTTGTGGGCCTCAACGCCGACAAACTGGCCCGGCTCGCGTCCGGCTGGTCGCCCCGTCCAGTGCAGATTGCCACTTGGCGCTCGCTCTGCCCCATCACCACCGCCGATGACGACATGAGCGTGAACTGCTTTCTCATCTGGGATGAGGAAACCCGGGCGGCGGCGCTGTTTGATACCGGATTTGACGCGGCGAAAGTGATTGAAGCCGTGGAGCGTGAGCACCTTCGACTGGGACACCTCTTCATCACTCATGGTCACTCGGACCACGTTGACGGTTCGCCAGCGTTGCAAAAGAAGTTTCCCTCTGCCCGTTTGCACTGGAATGGCGGCGGCCTGGCGAGCAGCCGGAACAGGCAGGGCGAGGAGGTGCCGGTCGGGCGGTTGCGCGTGACGCACCGTTTGACACCGGGCCACGCGGCCGATGGCGTTACATATGTCATCACCGGCTGGCCGAACCACGCTCCCGCCGTGGCCGTGGTGGGCGATGCCATCTTTTCGGGGTCCGCGGGATTATCTCCGGCGGGCTGGGAGGTTGCCCGACGAGCCGTCATGGGAGAGATTCTCTCACTGCCGGGGGACACTCTGATTTGTCCCGGGCACGGTCCGCTGACGACCGTGGGCGAGGAGTTGGAGACCAATCCGTTTTTCTGAGCCGTGAATTGTAGCAGCCGGCCTGAGCCGGCTCCATCTGCTGCTCGCTTCAAATTGAGCCACTCATTTTGGCGGCGGTGCGCGGGGGTTCATGGGAGTCAGCCCAAAACCGCCGTTCAGGC